>CAZQTJ010000147.1:0-5482 GCA_964596035.1 uncultured Cocleimonas sp.
CTAATAATGTTGTGGCATCTTAATATTTTCATTGATTAAGGTGTTTTTACTGCGTTTTATGGGTGAACTTCCTTTTTGTTTCGATTAGAATAGCGAGCGGTTTAGGTTGTCGTGTAAGGTGAGTTTTGATTCGGTATAGCTTGGTGTCTTTTTTTAAGCAAGAAAATATAGGGATACTTTTTCTTGATTTATCCTTGGTTGTTAAGCATAAAAATGTACTTTTTTATTTTATTAAAACATCATCTTTCAGGCTGAACTATAAAGAAATTATTTAAACGGGACTTCTTTTGAATCCCGTTTTTTTGTGTCAATAATTTTTGGGATGGTATTGTTTGTAAGTAGCAGGATCTAATAAGTCTAACAAAAACTTGCTGTTTTTTTGATATTCAAGGCTTTGTTAAGGTACATAGTTAAGACGATGCAACGATAAATAAACGCGTAAAATGTTAGTTTTATTGTGTTCACTTACTTACGTAGGTCATTCATAGAATTTGTCTAAATAATAATGATGATTCGTCATTTGTAGATGAATAATAGTAGTAACAATTTTAGTGGAGGTTCGATTGAGAAAGCGCGCACTTTTAGTCCTGGAAGATGGCAGTGTTTTTAAGGGTGAATCCATTGGTAGTGAAGGTCAAACCGTGGGTGAGGTTGTTTTTAATACCGCAATGACGGGGTATCAAGAAATTTTGACCGATCCTTCTTATGCACAGCAAATGGTTACATTGACTTATCCGCATATTGGTAATGTCGGTACGAATCCTGAAGACGAAGAGTCCTCGGCTGTTCATGCGGCAGGTCTTATTGTTAAAGATGTTACGCGTTTGCATAGCAACTTTCGTGCAACAGAATCATTACCTGACTATCTACAACGCCATAATGTAGTTGCTATTTCCGATATTGATACACGTCGTTTAACGCGAATCTTACGAGAGAAGGGCGCGCAAAGAGGTTGTATCATCGCGAATGATGATTTATCTGAAGAAGAGATCATTGCACAAGCGGCTAATGCAATCGAAGGCTTTGCAGGTCTTAAAGGCACTGACTTAGCGCAGGTCGTCACAACGGCTGAAACCTATACATGGACAGAAGGAAGCTGGGATATAGACCCTGCTAAGCTAAAATCAATTGATGAGGCATCTGCTAAGTTTAAAGTTGTCGCTTATGATTATGGTGTGAAAAAGAATATTTTACGTATGTTGGTTGACCGTGGTTGTCATGTAACCATCGTGCCTGCAAAAACCCCCGCTGCCGATGTTTTAGCGATGAAACCAGATGGTGTTTTCTTGTCCAATGGTCCTGGTGACCCTGAGCCGTGTGATTACGCTATCGAGGCGATCCAAGAAGTGCTAGAGACAAAGTTGCCCGTTTTTGGTATTTGTTTAGGGCATCAATTATTAAGCCTTGCCAGCGGTGCTAAAACAGTGAAAATGAAATTTGGGCATCATGGGGCGAATCATCCTGTGCAAGACTTAGAAGGTATGCAGGTGATGATTACCAGTCAAAATCATGGTTTTGCGGTTGATGAAGAGACCTTGCCTGATAATTTACAAGCAACCTACCGTTCTTTATTTGATGGTAGTTTACAAGGTGTTGAGCGTAGCGACTGCCCCGCCTTTAGTTTTCAAGGTCATCCAGAAGCAAGCCCAGGGCCACATGATATAGCCCCCGTTTTTGATAAGTTCATTACTATGATGGAGGCGAATAGTTAAGCCATGCCAAAGCGTACAGATATAAATAGCATCTTAATTATTGGTGCAGGTCCCATTGTTATCGGTCAAGCATGTGAGTTTGACTACTCTGGTGCTCAAGCGTGTAAGGCGCTACGAGAAGAAGGGTATCGTGTCATCTTAGTCAACTCAAACCCTGCGACGATTATGACCGATTCTAAAATGGCCGATGCAACCTACATTGAGCCAATTCAGTGGGAAACAGTCGCTAAAATCATCGAAAAAGAACGTCCTGACGTGCTATTGCCGACAATGGGTGGGCAAACAGCATTGAACTGTGCTTTAGATCTTGACCGTGAAGGCGTACTAGAAAAGTACGGTGTGGAGATGATTGGGGCGAGAAAAGAAGCCATTGATATGGCGGAAGATCGTGAGAAATTCCGTGTGGCAATGGAAGAAATTGGCTTGCCTTCTGCACGTTCGGGTGTAGCACATAGTTTAGAAGAAGCACGACAGATTCAAGGCGGTTTAGGCTTTCCTACCATTATTCGTCCCTCGTTTACAATGGGTGGTTCAGGTGGCGGTATTGCGTATAACAAAGATGAGTTTGAAGAAATTGTTCTACGTGGTTTGGACTTTTCTCCCACCACAGAGGTGCTATTAGAAGAATCTCTATTGGGTTGGAAAGAGTATGAAATGGAGGTTGTGCGCGATAGCAAAGATAACTGTATTATCATTTGTTCGATTGAAAACCTTGATCCAATGGGTATTCATACAGGTGACTCAATCACGGTTGCACCAGCGCAGACCTTAACTGATAAAGAATATCAGATATTACGTGATGCCTCGCTGGCGGTACTGCGTAAAATTGGTGTTGATACAGGTGGCTCTAATGTACAGTTCTCGGTTAATCCTAAGGATGGTCGTCTTATTATTATCGAGATGAATCCGCGTGTTTCTCGTTCTTCTGCGCTTGCTTCTAAGGCAACAGGTTTTCCCATCGCCAAAGTTGCAGCAAAATTGGCGATTGGTTATACCTTGGATGAGCTAAGTAATGATATTACAGGTGGTGCAACGCCCGCATCATTTGAGCCTTCGATTGATTATGTGGTGACTAAAATACCACGTTTTACCTTCGAAAAATTTCCCAAAGCCGATGCACGTTTAACAACACAAATGAAGTCGGTAGGCGAAGTCATGTCGATGGGGCGAACTTTTCAAGAATCATTCCAAAAAGCATTACGCGGTTTAGAAATTGATATTGATGGTATGGATGAGCGGGTAGATTTATCTGCGGCTGATGCTAAAGATATTATTCGTCGTGAGCTGACAGAAGCATCGGCTGAGCGTATCTTATATGTCGGTGATGCTTTTCGTTTTGGTATGAGCTTAGAAGAAGTCTTTGAATATACATCTATTGACCCTTGGTTTTTGACGCAAATAGAAGAAATTATCGAAATAGAAGACGATATTTCTAAGCGTCTGATGAATGATATTAGTGCAGACGAAATGTTCCGTTTAAAGCAAAAAGGCTTCTCAGACAGACGTTTAGCGAAGTTGCTTCATGTGAAGGAAAAAGAATTCCGTAAGGCACGTCATAAGTTGGCTGTGAGACCTGTTTATAAACGTGTTGATACCTGTGCCGCAGAATTTGCGACAGATACGGCGTATATGTACTCTAGCTATGAAGAAGAGTGCGAATCTAATCCGAGTGATAAAGATAAAATTATGATCCTAGGCGGTGGACCAAATCGCGTAGGGCAGGGGATTGAGTTTGATTATTGCTGTGTTCATGCGGCGCTAGCTATGCGTGATGATGGTTACGAAACCATTATGGTAAACTGTAACCCTGAGACAGTTTCAACCGACCCTGATACATCTGATCGTTTGTATTTTGATTCTTTGACCTTGGAAGATGTTTTAGAAATTGTTGATCTTGAAAAGCCGAAGGGTGTTATCGTTCAATACGGTGGTCAAACGCCACTTAAATTAGCAGAAGGTTTGGAAGCAGCTGGCGTGCCTATTATCGGCACCTCTCCTGATGCGATTGATTTATCAGAAGATCGTGAGCGTTTCCAACAGATGATAAATAAGTTAGGTTTAAAGCAACCACCTAATCGCACCACAACTACTATTGAAGATAGTGTTGCTTTAGCCGCTGAAATTGGTTATCCCTTAGTGGTTAGACCGTCGTTTGTATTAGGTGGTCGTGGTATGGAAATTGTGCATACGGAAGAAGATTTATTACACTACATGCAAACAGCCGTTCAAGTTTCTAATGATGCGCCTGTTTTGTTAGATCGCTTCTTAGATGATGCGATTGAAGTCGATGTGGATGCTATTTGCGATGGGAAAGACGTACTAATTGGTGGCATTATGGAACATATTGAGCAAGCTGGAGTTCACTCTGGGGACTCTGCCTGTTCTTTGCCTCCTTATTCTTTGAGCGAAGAAATTCAAGATGAGTTACGTACTCAAACCAAAAGAATGGCGATAGCACTGAATGTGGTTGGCTTGATGAATGTGCAGTTTGCTATTCAAGGTGAGACGATCTTTATTCTGGAAGTTAACCCTCGCGCATCACGTACTGTTCCTTTTGTTTCTAAAGCGACGGGAAGACCTTTGGCTAAAGTAGCTGCTCGTGTTATGGCAGGAAGGTCTTTAGCAGAGCAGGGTGAGTTGGATGAAATTATCCCTGATAAATTTTATGTTAAAGAAGCGGTTTTCCCTTTTATAAAATTTCAAGGTGTAGATCCTATTCTTGGCCCTGAGATGAAATCGACGGGTGAAGTTATGGGGGTCGGGAGAACCTTTGCGGAGGCTTATAAAAAGTCACAACATGGTGCAAGTGTTGATTTCCCAACCGAAGGTGTCGCTTTTATTAGTGTACGCGAAGCAGATAAGAAAGCGGTAGCTGATGTGGCAGAAATGTTGATTACACAAGGCTTTAAGTTGTGTTCGACACGAGGTACAGCAAGAATATTAGAAGCCGCTGGTATTCGTTGTGATATTGTTAAAAAGGTACGAGAAGGTCGTCCTCATATCGTTGATTTAATCAAAAATAATCAAGTGAATTTGATTGTGAACACAACGGAAGGTAAAAAAGCGATTGAAGACTCTTTTGAAATTCGTCGTGAAGCTTTGCAAGGTAAAGTAACCTACACGACAACGATTACAGGTGCTTGGGCATTATGCCAAGCAATGATGCATACTGAAGAAGAAGAAGTTTATCGCTTGCAGGATTTGCATTAAGATTTAGCGCTGATAACGTCGTATAATTTGTGGCGTTATCGCGGTTAAAATCGAATTAAAAAATTAAAAAAAGGAAGGGGAAAATGAACAGAGCACCCATTACAGCAAAGGGAGCAGAAAGGTTAAAAGAAGAATTAGTAAATCTTAAAACCGTAATTAGACCTAGAATCATTCAAGATATTGCAACAGCGCGTGAACATGGCGATTTAAAAGAGAATGCCGAATACCACGCCGCTCGTGAGCAGCAAAGTTTTGCAGAAGGTCGTATCCAAGAATTAGAGAATGCCTTAGCACTCGCACAAATTATAGACGTTACCTCGTTAGATGTGGAAGGTCGGGTTGTGTTTGGCGCAACAGTAACGCTAGAAGACCTTGATACAGAAGAAGAAGTGGTATATCAAATTGTTGGTGATATAGAGGCGGATATTAAAGCAAACCGTATCGCTGTGTCATCCCCTATAGCGCGTGCTTTAATAGGGCAAGAAGATGGTGATGTTGCTGTTGTTAAAGCGCCAAGCGGCATACGTGAATATGAAATTATTGATATTGAGTATAAATAG
>CAZQTJ010000148.1:0-5472 GCA_964596035.1 uncultured Cocleimonas sp.
GGGATAAAAAAGCAAGTTAGAATCGGGAAGTTATTTCATGCTCGTTCCTAAGGAGTGAAAATAAAATAACTTTTTAAGATACGGAGCTTTTTTAGTTCAACTAAAACCAGTTTAGATCATTTGAGTAGGAGTAAATTTGCGTAGTCCTTTATTATCCCTTTATGGGATCTAGCGGGACTTGACACGTATTACGTAAATTTCATACAAGCTAAAAAGGTGGGTTTATTAAGTTTGGTATTACGAAGTATAGGAATGTGGGGAGGTTTTTCATTTCTTACGGGTAATAAAAAGGGCGAAACCTCGAGGTTTCGCCCTTTTTCTTAACTAAGTTACAGTTAAGACAAGTTTAAAGTAAAACTGACTCTAAACTAATTATCGTGTTGGCTATTTAAAGCGCTACGATGTTCTCTGCTTGAGGTCCTTTTTGACCATCTGTCACAGTGAACTCAACTCTTTGACCTTCTTGTAAAGTTTTGAAGCCATCACCAGTGATTGCGCTGAAGTGAGCGAAGACGTCGGGTCCAGATTCTTGCTCGATAAAGCCAAAACCTTTTGCTTCGTTGAACCACTTAACAGTTCCAGTAGTAGTAGACATATAAAAATAACCTGTTTATTCAAAAATAATTAATAGCCCGTTTAAGGACTGGTTTGCTGAAATTATCAACTATGGTGAAGATGGCTTCCTAAAGGAATGATCGAAACACAGAGTTGAAAAATAATTGTTCAGCTAGGGCGAATTATATAGAGCCTCGCTCTCTAGTCAATGACTATTCCTAATCAGCTGATGTAATGTATGAGAATTTAGGGATTAAAATAGCCTAATACGTTTAAAATCCTCCAAAATTAAATAGCTGATAGGTACTAATAATAAACAAATAAAGGTGGCGAATAAAATACCAAAGCCTAGGCTAACAGCCATTGGTATCAAAAACTGGGCTTGTGTGCTTTTCTCGAAAATTAACGGTAACAAGCCGACAAAGGTTGTTAGGGAAGTTAGTAATATGGGACGAAAGCGTGCCCCACCTGCAATTAATACCGCATGACTAATTTCAATTCCTTCGCGGCGTTTACGATTGATATAATCAACCAGTACAAGAGAGTCATTGACGACAACGCCCGTTAGTGCTAATAATCCGAGTAAGCTACTAATACTCAAGCTCATACCGAGTATTGCATGTCCTGCTAAAGCGCCAATAATACTAAAAGGAATAACGGCCATAACGATTAATGGTTGTGTATAAGAGCGAAAAGGAATAGCGAGTAGGGCGTAGATGCTTAGTAGTGCAAATCCTAAACCTGCCATCAAGCTTCTAAATGCTTCTGCTTGCTCGCCTTGCTCTCCCTCTTCTGTATAGCTAACGCTTGGATGTAGTTTTAAAATATCGGGCATCCACTCCTTTATCTCTTTCATTACTTGGCTTGCATTGACCTTTTTCTTATTAATATCGGCAGTAATATTCAGAACACGTTTTCGATCATAGCGTTCTATTTGTGTATAACCTTGACCAATAGTGATGTCAACGGCTTCAAAAAGAGGAATTTCTGAGCCGTTTTGGGTGTGGATACGCAATTTACTGAGGTCACTTAGCGAATGACGCTCATTTTTAGGTAGTCGTACAATAACTTTAACACTCTCACGACCACGCTGAATATTTTGTGCTTCTGAGCCATAAATTGCATTACGCACTTGTTGACCAATATCAGTAAGGCTTAAACCAAGTAGCTCTGCATCAGGACGAATGCGCATTTGTACTTCATCCTTGCCACCTTCTAAGCTATCAGTAATATCAAAAACACCATCGTAGCTTGCAAGTTTTTCCTTAACAAATACAGCGACCGCTTCCAGTTCTTTAAAATTATCGCCTTTTAATTGAATTGCCAGAGGTTGTCCAGCATGACCAATTTCAGCGAGGAAGCTTAAATTTTTGATACCAGGAATAGGGCCGATTAGTTTGCGCCATTCTTTTATTAACTGTGAGCTAGTGACCGTTGAAGTACGGTTCTCGGGAGGGATCGTTTCAAATTGCACCCTAGCTAGGTGGGAAGCACCTAACGCTAAGCTTTTTTGACTGCCACCTGTGCTACCAATAGTGGTAAGCACGTGTTGAATAACGCTTTCTCCCGAGGGTTCGCGGTATTTATCTTGTAATATTTTAAGCTGTTGCTGTATATGCTCAACGTGTTTGATTGTGATATTTTGTGGTGTACCTTCTGGCATGACAATATTGACACGGGCAAATTCACTTTGTACCCGTGGGAAAAATATAAAGTGGATGCGTCCAGTGCTGATCAGTAAAATAGACAATGCGAGCACACTAATAAAAAAGGTAAGCGAGAAATAACGAGCTTTAATGACAAACCCTAGAAAAGGCTGGTAAATTTTTTCAATAAATAACTCTAAACCTCGCGCAATACTTTGTTGTAAACGTGTGAGTAAACCAACACTGCCATCATCGTTATCTCTTAGCTTAATATGACTCATGTGGGCTGGTAATATAAATTTAGATTCAATAAGAGAAAATAATAAGACAGGGATAATGACTTTGGGTATTTGGGCAAAAATTTGTCCACGTATACCTGCAATCATCAGTAAGGGAACAAAAGCTGCGACCGTGGTAAGAATGCCAAAAGTGACAGGGACAGATATTTCTTGAGTACCTAAAATAGCCGCTTTTTGTGGCTCTACTCCTTTTTTGATATGAGAGTAAATATTTTCACCTGTCACAATCGCGTCATCAACAACAATACCAAGTACCACGATAAAGGCAAATAAGCTGATAAGATTTAATGTTACGCCAAGGTTGGGTAAAATAGACATGGCTCCCATAAAGCTGATAGGTATACCAACACTAACCCAAATAGCGACGGCAGGACGCAAGAAGAGGGCGAGTAACAAAAAGATTAATATCATCCCTTGAAAGGCGCTAGTTGTTAATGTTTGTAAACGCGCCTTAACGATTTTTGCATTATCTTTCCAATAAGACAAAGTGACATTAGAAGGCAAAGTATCGTTGCGGTCATTGATATATTTCTTGATGGTTTTAGATATCTTAATAGCACTTTGATTGCCCACACGATAAATTTCGATGATGCCACTTTGTTTGCCATCAAACATCGCATAAAGTGGCACTTCAGAGAAAGCATCATTAATGCTGGCAATATCACCTAAGCGTACCTGTGTACCATCAGGATTTTTAATAAGACTAATTTTCGAAAAATCTTTTTTATTATAAGATTTCCCCAAAGTGCGGACACGAATTTCTCCCGCATTGGTTTTTAAGGTGCCCGCAGGAATATCGCGTGAAGACGCTTTTATAGCCTGAGATATATCGGCAAGGGTTAAACCATAGCGTTGTAACACTTGTTCTGATACATCGATTGAAATTTCATAAGGTCTTAAGCCTGCTATTGATGTTTGGCTAATACCAGGAAGCTGGCTAACTTCATTTCGAATAAGTGTAGTGTACTCATGTAGCTCTCGCTCACTTAACTCTCCTGAAACGACTAAACTAATATTTTCTCTTACACGAGTTGCTGTGCTTACGATTGGTCTTTCTACATTTTCAGGAAAGTTGCTAATGGCATCGACACGACTTTTTATTTCATTGAGTGATTTATCAATATCAAAACCTTTTTTGATTTCTACCGATACACTCGCTCTGCCTTCAAATGCTACAGAAGTAATATGTTTAATATCAGCAAGATTCGCTAAACTTTCTTCGATATGAAGAATAACACCTTCTTCAACCTCATTTGGTGTTGCCCCTGGATAGCTGGCGGTCACCGTAACGACATCCAGTTCGAAAGCAGGGAATATTTCCAAAGGGATACGGAAAAACATCGAATAGATTCCCGCCGCTAAGGTGGCTATCATTAATAAATTTGCCGCGACGTGATTACGAGCAAACCATGCGATCATTGAATGCATTATTTCTCGTCTCTCTTCTTGCTACTGATATTTTTGGGCTTATACAGCTTAACTTTAGTGCCTGTTTTTGCCATCGCCATCGGTGTGGTAATAATAGTCGGCTTTTTCGGTAAGCTACTAGCAGCGATAATAACCTTGTCTCCCTCGGAATAGAGTGGTGTAATCGCTTGAATCTGTACAACACCATCCTTTAAAAGTAATATTTCTTTATTTTGTCGTATGGCGCGACTAGGGATAATATAAATATTTCGCAAAGTTTTAGTTTTAATTTCCGCTTGTAAAAATTGCCCTATTTTTACAATAGACTGATGGCGTTTAGGCTTTTTAAAAGGATCGTTTATGCGAGCAATGACCGATATTTGTCGTGTTCGCTCATCCATGCTGGGGCTACTACGAACAATGCGTCCTTTCCACTGATTTTGTTTTTTACTTGAGTTGGAATAAAAGGTAACAGCGGGTGATTTTCTTGCGACCTGATTTTTTGAATTGCGGTAGTTTTCAGGTAAATCAAGCAGGTCGTATTGGTCGAGAGTAAGTGGTAGGCGAACTTCCACATAATCTGTCGAATAGACCGTTCCTAATTTAGCCCCAGGTCCTACATATTGACCAATACCAACCTCACGGGAGAGAACACGCCCCGCATAAGGAGTGATGATTTTAGTATTGGCGAGATCCATTTTTGCCTGTTTTAAGCGTAAGTTTGCGGCATGAACAGCAGAAAGCGAGCTTGCCATTTTAATTTTTAATGTCGCTAATTCACTATCTTGGCGGCTTTTGCTGTATAGCTTCCATTGATTTGGGGATAGTGCTGCTTGGTTTTTAATGTCTTGTAATGCTAATTGTTTTTGTTTTGTATCCGCTTGGGCTATGGCAATAGCATTTTGGTAATTACTATCATTAATTTTAATAATAGTTTCCCCATTACTAAAATATTTACCCTCCTCAAAGTTAGCTGAGATATAGCTTACCTTTCCTGCAATTTCACTAACAATCGTCGTTTTATTGTGTGCTTCAACCGTGCCTGCTGTACGAATCGTAATATTATATTTTTGTGGTATCGGGTGTAACACCTCAACCACAGGAAGGATAATTTTACGTACTTTTTTCTTCGGTTCTGGCTTTGTTTGCAATAAGTGCATTGCGGCAATAATAGTACCCGCAATAAGTAGAACAGTGAGGATAAATTGTTTCATATTGCCTTATAATTCAGTCTGATAAATGAATTTAAGGGCAATCGTTTTTATGTGATTGTAAAGGAGTTTTTTGCTGAATGCCTTGTGTCATCTACTTAGGAACGTGCACGAAATAACTTCCCGACTCTAACTTGCTTTTTTATCCCAGCTAGGAGCTTGTCCGAGAACAGTGAGCCTACTGCGGAAAAGCTGAATTTGGCTACATTTTCCCTCAATTTTCGTTAAATAGAATGACTATTCTCCTTAAATTGATGAAAAATCTAGCTCAAATCAGATTTCCCTCGCTACGGCTCATATTCTCGGACAAGCTCCTAGGATGATCTCATTCGTCACGTAGAACAACTATGCCCC
>CAZQTJ010000149.1:0-5472 GCA_964596035.1 uncultured Cocleimonas sp.
GGTAATGGTTGCGCTAGTTTTCGCCGCGAAAAATACGTTGAGTTTGGCGGCCCAGATGGTGGTGATGGTGGTAATGGCGGTAGTATTTTTTTACAAGCTGACAAAAGCCTAAGTACACTTTCTGATTTTCGCCACCGTCGTCATTACGAGGCTGAACGTGGCGAGAATGGCGCGAGTCGTAATATGACGGGAAAAAAAGGGGATGACCTTATTATTCCTGTACCCGTTGGCACCATTATTTATGCAGAAGCGACCAACGAGATCATTGGTGATTTAACGAAAGATGGTCAACGAATTATGGTCGCTCAAGGTGGCTTTCATGGGCTTGGCAACTTACGTTATAAAAGCTCGGTCAACCGTGCGCCTCGTCAAACTAAGCCTGGTAGTGAGGGGGATTTACGCACGATAAAGCTCGAAATGAAGGTGTTAGCCGACGTTGGCTTGCTGGGTCTGCCTAATGCGGGAAAATCTAGCCTCATTACTAGCATTTCATCGGCTAAACCTAGAGTTGCAGATTACCCTTTTACCACGCTATACCCGAGTCTTGGTGTCGTACGCATTGATATGAACCAGAGTTTTGTCATTGCGGATATTCCTGGTCTTATCGAAGGTGCTGCCGATGGGGCTGGCTTGGGTATTCAATTTCTCAAGCATCTATCACGCACCAGTTTGCTGTTGCATATGGTTGATGTTGCACCGATGGATGGCGCTGACCCTGTGGATTCTATCCGTGTGTTAGAAAAAGAAATCGAAAAATACAGTGACGAGCTTAAAGATCGTACACGCTGGTTGATTATCAATAAAATAGATTTACTGCCTTATGGTGAAGTCGATACGATATGTGACGATATTGTTAAACGACTAGCGTGGACTGGTCCTGTTTTTAAAATCTCCGCCGTGACCAACCGAGGTACGGAAGACTTAGCCAAGAAAATCATGCAGTATTTAGATGACGAAGCCTATGCAGCAGGACAATAATGAGCCGACAGCAATACGTACAACAGAGTAAACGCTGGATTGTTAAAATTGGTAGCGCCTTACTCACTCAAGACGGTAAAGGTCTTGACTATGAGGCAATCCGCGATTGGGCGGAGCAAATATCACGTTTGCGCCAACAAGGTATCGAGATTATTTTAGTCTCGTCTGGCTCAGTTGCAGAAGGCATGAGCCGTATGGGTTGGACAAAACGCCCGTCTGGATTACCTGAGCTACAAGCGGCGGCGGCCATTGGACAAACGGGTTTGATCGAAGCTTACGAGCGACAGTTTCAGCAGTATGATATTCAAGCGGCGCAAATTCTCTTAACGCACGATGATATTAGTAACCGTCGTCGCTATCTGAATGCGCGTAACACCTTACGCACCCTACTCGCACTTAAAACACTGCCCATCGTCAATGAGAATGATACCGTTGCAATGGATGAAATTCGCTTAGGGGATAATGATACCTTAGCCGCCCTCGTCGCCAATCTCATTGAAGCGGACTTGCTGGTTATTCTGACCGATCAAAAAGGTTTGTACACCAAAGACCCACGCCATCATGCTGATGCTAAGTTAATATCAGAAGGCTCGGCAACTGATCCTGATTTTGTTAGTTTTGCGGGTTCGGCAGGAACAAATATCGGCACGGGTGGCATGGCAACAAAAGTGATTGCAGCACAGCGCGCGTCACGCTCAGGTTGTGCCACTATGATTGTTTCAGGAAGAGAAAAAGATGTACTTAATCGCCTGCAACAGGGCGAAAACATTGGCACGCTCCTTGTTCCTGATAACACGCTACTGGCGGCAAGAAAACAATGGATTTCTGGGCATTTGAATGTATCAGCAAAGCTGTGGCTTGACCAAGGCGCATCAACCGCCATCTTAAATAGCGGTAAAAGCCTATTATCTATTGGCGTGATAAAAGCGGAGGGAGAGTTTGTACGTGGTGATGTTGTAAATTGCCTTGACTCAGAGGGGAATATTATAGCGAGTGGCTTAGTTAATTATCCCAAAGCTGATATTGATAAGATTTGCGGTGTGGCTAGTTCAAAGTTTGAGAGTGTACTTGGCTATACGGGAGAACAGGAGTTAATTCATCGGGATAATTTAGTGGTGTTGTAAGTTGGTGCCTTGATAACTTCTTTAAGTAGGTTGGTGCTGAGCTTGCGAAGCCCAACAAGCTTTGCAATGTTGGGCTTCGCTCCTCAACACAGGCTACAGAATACACAATGGCTGTCCCGTCTTAAGTTGATAGCCGAGTAGCCTAAACTTCATCATGTTGGGCTTCGTACCTCAGCCACAACCTACAAAAAACCTGTTTACCAAAAAATCACTTGCTTGATTTAGCTTTTTTTCCTTCTTTCTTTCGTGTCGAAACATACTCTCCGTTAGGCCAAGAAGGTGCAGAAATAGCTTCGCCTAAATTAGCCTCTATCAAACGTTCTCTCACTTCTAGCAATCTGCCCACTAAAGCTGGCTCAAGCTTGGCGTACTCATCCACATCTTCATAACGATTAACAACAATTCCTAGTAATTCTGTAATCGCATTACCCACTGAGTTTTGCGAGATAGTGACGATAATGCGCCCTTTCTGGTCTCGGTACATTATCTGCTTGTACGCAGGTCGCCAGCGGATTTCATTGGCAAATTTAGGGTCAAGCACGATTTGCTCACGCAAGTCACGCGCCACACGAATAAATTGATGATTGCTCAATAACACATCACGTATTTGATCGGGGAAGTTTGCATCATCAGGAATTTTTTCATCACCTGTTGCCACCAAAGAGAAAAAGGTCTGATAAAAATCAAGGAAGCCTCTGAGTATTTGCTCGTATTCATACCAAAAATACCGATCTTTCAGCTTTTCTGCCCCACCTTGTAGCTCCCAACTGGGTAAACCTTGCGGATAGCCCGTAAGCTCTAAGGCAGAATCTTCTGATGGAATTTGTTTTAGTAGCTGTAAATCTAACACTTCTAAAAACTCATGATAGATAGAGCTTAAACGGCGTAAAAAGAGCGTATTATGTCCGCTATCGGTTAGGTTGACATTATTTGGATTGGCACTATCTGCCGCTTTTAAGTCTTTATAAGGAAACACCATAAAATGATTGTGAATCATACGAATACTAGGCACGCCTGGCTTATTAAGAGGCCAAGTTGAATCAAGGCTTGCTTCACCACAAAGTACTAAATGTTTCGTAGGGTCAGGATATTTCTCAAACATATATTCACAAATAATTTGTGTCATCTGTGACCAAACTTTTTTCTCTTGTCTGCCCAGCTGATCGCGTCTTACGGGACGACCTAATGGATCGAGAATACGTCGTGATGTATCTAAAATAATAGAGGTATCAAACTCAGCGCTATGACCAATTAATTTGCGATACATTAGCCAGTCTTCAGGGGTTCTAAATAATCCATTTTCTTGCGCTAAATTTTGTAAATTAGCAGGGCTATTGAAAAACTCAACAGGCGCCATACCTTCTGGTATGACCAGTGACATATTAGGACGAGGGGTTGATATTTCACGCGGTGTTAATTTCATATAGTTATTATCTTCTTTTGATATTTTTGACTGAAAAGTATTTTATTGATTGTAAAAAGCTGTCTTATCATAAGATTTAAAGCTATTTATGCTACTGTAGTATAACTGAAATATATTATGGATTTACAAGTATGAATACCACTAATCATTTAGAAGGCTTAGCAAAACGCTTATCTTCTTTACTTCCTCCTTCTGCAAGCGATTTACGCGAAGACATGGAACAAAATCTCCGTTCTGGACTCGAAAGTGGACTGCGCAAGATGAATCTTGTGAGTCGTGAAGAATTCGACATCCAAACGGCGGTGTTATTACGCACCAGAGAAAAACTTGAGAAGCTTGAAGTTCTGGTTGAGGAGTTAACCACTAAATTAGAAACAGAAGATCCCACTGATTAAAATTTCACAAGTAAAAATTACTTAAAAAGACCTAAACTGTAGTCATTCTGTCATTTTAATTAATTCACAAGAACATGAGCCATACTAAAATTTAAATAAATAAAACTAAACTTTTATGAATATCAAAAAAAATCTTTTACTCCTTTTTGCTTTTGCCTTTCTATTTTCAAGCAGTGTTGTTTTTGCCGATGCCAATGCAGACCTTCGCGCAGCCTACAAACGTAAAGATTACGGCAATGTTTTTCGGATTGCCTCAGTCTTTGCTAAAAAAGGTGATCCCGCTGGTCAATACATTTTAGGCGAGTTACACATGCAAGGTCAGGGAGTTAAGAAAAACCCTTATATTGCTTTTCAGTGGTTTACTAAAGCAGCCGCAAAAAATCACCCTGCTGCGCAATATGCATTAGGTTCTATGTACGCTACAGGTGTCGGTACAAAGAAAAATCCTTACAAAGCCTTTCAACTTTATACCAAAGCGGCTCAAAAAGGCGTGGTCGATGCCTTTCGTGGTTTGGGTATCATGTATGAAAATGGTCATGGCACAAAAAAGAATATGGGTGCTGCCATACATTGGTATGAAAAAGCAGCAAACAAAGGCATGACCGATGTACAAATCATGCTAAGTGAACGTTTTTTAAATGGTGTTGGCGTTAAGCAAAACTTAGGTAAAGCGTTTCTCTATGCAAAAAAAGCAGAAAAATCAGGCAATCCTGCGGTTAATTATCTGTTAGGACTTATGTATGCCAACGGCATGGGAACCAAGAAAAATCCTTATCATGCATTTAAAAACATGAAAATAGCGGCAGATAAAAAAATGGTTTCAGCCTTCTACAGCTTAGGTGCAATGCATATGCAAGGCGTTGGCACGAAGAAAAATCCTTATCGTGCTTTTCAGTGGTTTAAAAAAGCAGCGGATAAAAATATTCCTCTTGCACAACATAATGTGGGTTTAATGTACTTGGAAGGCAAAGGCACTAAGAAAAATGTTTACCGTGCATTTCAATACTTATCAAAAGCGGCTAAAAAAGGACTTCCAGCCTCCGAATTTTTGTTAGGTGACTTATATGTTGACGGTATTGGCGTGAAGAAAAATCATGGACAAGCACTTGCTTGGTATCGTAAAGCAGCCGCTAAAGGTGTGCCGATGGCAATGTATAGCGTGGGTGCGATGTATGCTAATGGCTATGGTACAAAACGTGATTTTCGACAAGCACGCGTTTGGTTTCAAAAAGCCGCTCAAAAAGGTGTACCTTCTGCCAAACAAGCATTACAGCGCTTGAATAAAGCTAGAAAATAGCCTCTCATAAACTATGGCTAATATTGACCTTCTTGGAAGAATGATCCGTTTGATAATGGCGTATTAGGAGTGGGTAATGGGTCAATATGTAATTTAGTTTAATCATATTCTGTAGGTTGGTGCTGAGGCACGAAGCCCAACATGATTAAGCTTTTCGGGCTTCGTGCCTCAGCACCAACCTACATTAAACCATGCAAAACAAATACCAGACAAAGTCAAAGCTTGCACTCCTACCAGTTGATTATGAGAAGTTAC
>CAZQTJ010000150.1:0-5459 GCA_964596035.1 uncultured Cocleimonas sp.
TAAAAAAATAAGCAATAAGTTGTCATTATTTACTTTTCTCTGATCTTATTTTGCTAGTAATATGAACGTATTCCTAGCATGATGTTTTAATATGAGATCTTTGCTATATCTTTCCTGATAAAGTCTTAATAATAGACATCTAATAAAAATACATCACTATGAAAAGTATACTCTACGCGGCTATTTTCCTTTTAGGTTCATCGACTGCGACGGCTTTATTTTACCGTCCTTATGAATGGATTATCGTTATTTTATCAACGATAGTGGGTTTTCTTTTTGGTCGAATGAGTGACTTAGAACGTGATATTAAATCATTGCGTTCAGCATTAGCGGCGGACTGGGAGAAGCGAGAGAAATCTCAAACGACTACCGCTAAAACGGCTGTAGTGGGGCAAGCAGAGCTAAAGGCGAAAAATTATGCTCCAGATCCAGCTTCAGCGGTGTTGAAGGAGAGTGATGAGGCTCCTCAAATGATACCGCCAGCCAGTATAAAGCCCACAGCTACGTCTGAACCTATCCAAAAAACAAGCAAAGCTCGTGAGCCGAGTAGCGTCGATAAGCTCATAGGAATGATTAAAAACTACTTCACTGGCGGTAATCTTTTCGTGCGTGTGGGTATTTTGATTTTATTTTTTGGCGTATCGTTCTTGTTAAAATATGCCTCAGATGCAGGGGTGTTCCCAATAGAATATCGTTTGATGTCTGTTGCGGTGAGTGCCATCGCTTTATTGTTATTTGGATGGCGACTAAGGCAGACAAAACAAGCTTATGGATTACTTTTGCAGGGTGCGGGCGTTGGTATTCTTTATCTCGATATTTTCGCTGCTTTTAGCTTGTATCAATTAATACCGCCATTACCTGCCTTTGCCTTAATGTTTGTCGTGAGTATGTTTGCGGCGGCTTTAGCGGTATTACAAGATTCTCGTTCTTTGGCTATTTTAGGGTTTACAGGTGGGTTTCTTGCGCCTATTTTGGCATCTACAGGCTCTAATAATTATGTCGGTCTATTTAGCTATTACGTTTTATTAAATATTGCGATTGTTGTTATTGCATGGTTTAAAGCGTGGCGAGAGCTTAATTTACTCGGCTTCTTTTTTACCTTTGTCGTCGGTACCGTGTGGGGCGTACAAAAATATGTCCCTGAAAACTTCGCTACCGTTGAGCCATTCCTGATTCTCTTTTTCTTATTCTACGTGTTGATTGCGGTCTTATTTGCTCTGCGTCAGCCCGCTAAATTACGGGGCTATGTTGATGGTAGTTTGCTGTTTGGCGTACCACTTGCGGCATCAGGCTTACAGTATGGCTTAGTTAAAGACTTTGAATACGGTATTTCCATCTCCTCCTTTGCAATGGGGGCTTTTTATCTGACACTAGCTTGGGCGTTATGGAAGCGTGCGGGTGATGGTCTGAAATTATTATCCGAAGCTTTCTTAGCCTTAGGCGTTATTTTTGCCTCATTAGCGATCCCATTCGCCTTAGCACCTACCCATACCGCCGCCGCATGGGGATTAGAAGGTTTAGGCTTGATGTGGCTCGGCTCGCGTCAAAACCGTTTATCGGTACGATTCTTTGGTTTATTACTCCAATTTGGTGCAGGGGTTTTTGTTATTTTTGGCGTAGTGTCTTTAATCGGGCATGGCGCAAGGGTTGAGTTACCCTTTATCAATGCCAGCTTTATTAGCGCAATGATGATGGCAATCGCGGGTATCTTATCGGCAAGGTTATTATCAGTCAATTTCCAAGGTCGGCGCGCATGGGAAAAACCACTCTCTATTATTTTACTCATCTGGGGCTTAGTCTGGTTATTCGGCGGGGTGTTGTCGCAAGTGCTGCGTTACTATGATGATAAATGGTTAGAGATGGCTTGCTTATTACTAGCATCGGCTGTCAGCTTGGTCTTTATGGTGACGGCACTACGCACTAAACCGCAGTGGTCACAGGCGTGGATCGTCTCTTTGGGGTTATTAGCGGTGATGGTGCTAGTCGCAGTGACACAATTTAATGGTGTGTTATTTAACCCTTACCTCGACCATCCTTTCCGTGATGGCGGTTGGTTGGCATGGCCTATCGCCTTTGCTGTTATGTACGCTGTCATTTTCCAAATTGACAAACAGCAACTTTATGGACGCTCGCGTGATGTCATCCATAGTATGACTGGCTTATTATTCGTTGCACTGCTCACATGGCAGGGGATGAATCAACTGCTTGTTTTTGTTCCCGCCGAAAGTGGTTGGGCGAAGTTATGGCTGGCAGTCCCTGCAACAACCGCTTTATGGCTTATCGTGAAAGCGAACTTTTGGCCAGTATCAGCTAATCGCAATGTGTATCAACAACAAACAGGCATGGTTTTAGCGGGGTATCTCATTCTTTGGGGGCTACTAGCGGTGGTTGCGCGGGGTAACTCGGCACCTTTGCCGTGGATTCCACTTTTAAATCCTTTAGATATTACTTTGGCGATTGTTTTATTGACCTTATTCACATGGTGGAAATCAATCAGTCATGAAGAGATAATGACGAATATCAGTCAATACAAACCGAATAAAAGTATGTTTGCCATTGCTATCGCAGGGCTGACCTTTATGTGGTTAAACTTCACTTTGTTTCGTATAGCAACGCATTGGTTTGATGTGCCTTACAGCGCAAATGGTCTGTATAACTCAAGCTTAGTTCAGACTGCGGTGTCATTATTATGGGCATTATCAGGCGTTATTTTGACGATATTTGCCAGCAAGAAAAACATGCGTACCGTATGGATTGCGGGCGGTATTTTATTGGGTGTTGTCGTGCTTAAACTCTTTACGATTGACTTATCGACCTTGAGTAATATATCCAGAATTATTTCATTTATTGTCGTTGGATTATTGCTAACCAGTATTGGATATTTTGCACCACTGCCAGATGCTGAGTCTAAGCAAGAGAAGAGAAAAACAGATGATAAAAAAGAGGCTGACTCGCATGATTAAATCGACAAGTGTTTTTCTTATGTTGTTCTTATTAGTGACAAGCGTAGGCGCAGAGCAAACACTCACGCCACAGCATTTTAGCTATAAAGCCGCATTGAACGGAGGCACTAGCTCTTTACGTCAAGTTGATTTACCCAATAAAATATTAGCAGGGATGCAGCGTAATGACTTGGGTGATTTACGCATTTTTAGCGCAGAAGGGCAGATCGTTCCGCATCAATTTGTGCGTGGAATGACGCAAAAAACAATGAAAAATCAGCCATTAGTGTTTTATCCTTTTGATAAAGAACAGGCGACTGATCTAGCTTCAATACGTATTAGAATAGAGCAAAAAGGTGGAAAACAACGTGTTGATGTACAGAGCAGTTCCACTAATAAAAATGATAAAATCAGCAATGAATTTCAATACATTATCGAAAATACGACAAGCCAAAATAGTAATAAACAACTGTGTCGTTTGAGCTTGGACTGGCAACAATCAAAAGCCAGTATGATCTTACCTTTAAAGCTTGAAAGCAGTAATGACTTGGAACATTGGTCCTTACTAAGCCGTCGTAAAAGCGTTTCAAAACTTAATTACTCAGGCTCGCAATTATTGCGTTCAACAATAGACATTCCTTGCACCACACAACGCTATCTACGCTTACAGTGGTTGAAACCAGAGCAGCATATCAAACTACTGAATATTGCAGGAAGCTATCGCCAAGCAGGGCGTAAAAAAATGCAATGGGCAAGTCTCGGCAAGCCCCAAATGAATAACAAGGGTGAGTGGTTGTTTGAAGATAAAAGCGTTGCCCCCATCTCGCGTTTATCCTTAAAAGCTCCTGTTGATGGAGTGCTTTATAAAGGCGTGTTATTTTCTCGAAATAGTGAAACGTCTCACTGGAAACGCCAGCAAAATATTATTCAGTATCGTCTTAAAATGGGGGATATAAGGCTAGAGAGTGACCCTATAACACTGTATAGCGCCTATGATAAATACTGGAAAATCCAACTCAGCGGAGAAACAAAATATAGCGAAGCGCAACTGCCTGAAATAACAGTCAGTCGCCAGCAACAACAAATAATTTACCTAGCTCAAGGCGCAGAACCTTTTACGCTCGCCTATGGTAATGCCTTAGTAAAACCTGCAAACGATAGCGGTATCAATCAACTCATTACAACATTGCAAGATGCAGGCACAAACCCTGATAAAGTAACGCTAGGTGATATTGTAAAAATCACTGATAAGGTTGAAGTCACGCAGGAAGTACCGTGGAAAAAGATTGGATTATGGCTGTTTTTACTGCTCGGAACAGCGGTGATGGCTTATATGGCGTACAGTCTTTATCGACAGATGAATGATAAGGAAGGCTAAAGAAATTAAGGACTGAGGATTTAATACCGCCTTATACTTGCCACCAGCCTCGCAGATTTACCTGTTCCACTTTCTAAGTTTTTGTTCTAATAACTCAGGATCAAGTGGCTTAGTAAGATAATCATTCATGCCTGCGTCAAGACATCGCTCTTTCTCTCCTTGAAGCGCATGAGCAGTTAGTGCCACAATGGGTAAATCTTGCCATTTTGCTATTTTTCTTATCGCTTTGCTTGTCTCGTAACCATTCATTTCAGGCATTTGTATATCCATTAAGATCAAATCAGCACGGTTAGTTTCCAACCATTTTAAGGCAACAACGCCCGTTTCAGCCAAGCTAACCTTCACGCCTAAAGCCTCAAGAAAAAGCTCGCCTATCTTTTGGTTTAAGGCATCATCTTCAACCAATAAAACATGAAGTCCATTTAATGGTTTTTGATCTTTAACCTCATCGGAAGAAAGAGCAGGCGCTTTAATTTTCTCCTGAGAACTTAATGTCAAAACGACCGTAAAATAAAATGTTGACCCCTGATTAACCACGCTATCAATACGAAGCTCTCCTCCCATCAACTCAATTAACTGCTTGCTGATAGATAACCCTAGTCCCGTTCCTCCATATTGACGCGTATAACTTTGCTCTGCTTGAGTAAACAACTCTAAAACTGCTTGTTGTTGGTTATCGGCTATCCCAATTCCTGTATCTTTAATCGAACATTTAAGCTTTAATTTTCCCGCTACTTCGGTACTACTAAAATCAACCGCTATGCCTCCTTGTTCTGTAAACTTTATCGCATTAGCCATTAGATTATTCAAAATTTGAGTCAGACGTATAGGATCGCCACTGACCCACGGTATAGCATTTTGATAAGTAAATGCGATGCTTAACCCTTTGATATGAGCTTGAGGAGTAAAAGAGGTCTCAATTTTTTCCAATACTTCTTGTAAATTAAAAGAAATGTTTGCAAGCACTAATTTATCGGCTTCTATTTTTGATATATCCAGCACATCATCAATTAAAGCCAAGGTAATTTCAGATGAGGTCTGTAAAGAATTCAAATAATCTCTTTGCTGATGAGATAAGCTTGTCTTACTTAACAAATAAGACATACTCAACACCCCGTTCATAGGCGTTCTCAGTTCAT
>CAZQTJ010000151.1:0-5444 GCA_964596035.1 uncultured Cocleimonas sp.
TGCGTCCTGTGCCGTAGTGACCTCACGGATTCAGGTTCAAGTAATTAGAGCCTCTTTATCAATGTCAAAAACAATGGCAAGCTCTAAAACATCCGCATACTATACGGAAAATTAAAATAAGAAAAAGATATTTTTATTTTAATTTTCATAAAAAAAACTTATACTTAAAAAATGCACCTAACCATTAGACAACTACAAATAGTCGATGCCATTGTTCAATTAGGCAACTATTCTTTAGCCGCAGAACGCTTACATATGACCCAGCCTGCGGTTTCAATGCAAATGAAAAAACTTGAAGATGATATAGGTCTTATCTTATTTGAAAGAAAAGGAAAGCGAATTGTTTTAAGTGACGTAGGAAGCGACATCTATCAGCATAGTCGCCAACTCACCGTTGCTTACGACCACTTAATAGAAGCAATGCATGAGATTAAAGACTCACACAAAGGGCGCATTAAAGTTGCCGCCACCACAACATCTAATCACCTTATTACGCAAATGATTGCCTGTTTTTCAAAACAAAACAAAGACATGAAAGTTGCTCTTAAAATAACCAATCGAGAAAAACTGATTCAACAACTTCAAAATTTCGAACCTGATATTGTTCTAATGGGTGAGCCACCACCAAAATTAGAGCTTGTATCTGAACCATTAATACCGAACCCCCTATTAGTAATTGCCCACACTAATCACCCTTTAGCAGGAAAAACAGGTATTCCTTTAAAACAAATTGCCGAACATGAATTTGTAGCACGAGAACAAGGCTCTGGCACAAGAGATGCCATAGAGCTATTTTTTAAAAAGAAAGGACTCACCTTAAAAAGCACGCTTGAAATGGGGAGTAACGAAGCCATAAAACACGCGGTTATCGCGGGACTAGGGCTAGGACTTGTTTCATTACACAGTATAAAGCTTGAATTAGAAGCAAAAAAACTAGTGATCCTAGATGTTAATCAATTACCTATTAAACGTTATTGGCATATTGTAAAAAGAAAAGACAAAAAATTACTGCCCGCAGCAAAACAGTTTCAAAACTTCATCGTAAGAGAAGCGCAAGAGTACGCAAATAGTTATGATCATTTCTTAAAAAAATAAAATTTATTTCCATACAGCTCTACTTGATTACTGAAAGCCATGCGCTTTTCATGTAGAGTTCATCTTTTTTCCGATTTTCTGGAGTTACACCATGGCTAGACAAACCGATTTAATCGCACCTTCTATACTTTCTGCTGATTTCGCACGTTTAGGTGAAGAAGTTGATAATGTCATCAAATCAGGTGCCGATGTTGTGCATTTTGATGTAATGGATAACCACTATGTACCTAATCTAACCATCGGACCCTTGGTTTGTGATGCTCTACGCAAACACGGTGTTACTGCGGATATTGACGTACATCTTATGGTGAAGCCTGTTGATCGTATCATCCCTGATTTTGCAGAAGCTGGCGCAACTTATATCTCATTCCACCCTGAAGCTTCTGAGCATGTAGACCGTACTTTGCAAATGATCCGCGAACTTGGCTGTAAAGCAGGTTTAGTATTTAACCCTGCGACACCTTTAGATGTACTTGAATATGTAATGGATAAAGTTGATCTTATCCTACTCATGTCAGTCAACCCAGGTTTTGGCGGACAAAGCTTTATCCCATCCACTCTTACCAAGCTAAAACAAGTCCGTAAGCTAATTGATGATTCTGGATTTGATATTCGTCTTGAAGTGGATGGTGGTGTTAAAGACAACAACATCAAAGAAATTAAAGAAGCAGGCGCAGATATGTTTGTCGCAGGTTCTGCTATCTTTGGTGCAGCTAATGCAGATGATGAAAACGATTATCAAACCATCTGTGGGAAATTCCGCGCAGAACTAGCAGCGGCGAATGTTTAATGAGTAAAATATTTAATCCAAAACTCATTATGATTGATGTGGACGGAACGCTGGTCGATTCCGTCCCTGATCTCGCTTGGTGTGTTGAAGAAACGCTCAAAGAAATGGGTTTACCTGAACGTGGCGAGCCAAGAATTCGTCAATGGGTTGGCAATGGCGTGGTGCGTTTAATGGAACGCGCTATCGCTAATGACCTTGATGCCCCCCATGATGAAGCACTCTTTGCAAAAGGAATGCCTATCTTTGAAAAGCTGTATGCCGTCAATAATGCCAAGCGCAGCACCCTTTACCCTGGTGTTAAAGAAGGTTTAGCCTTCCTTAAATCAACAGGCATGAAGATCGGTTGCATCACCAATAAAGATGAGCGTTTTACCCACCCTATTCTACGTGATCTTGGCATTTTTGATGAATTTGAAATCATCATCAGTGGCGACACGCTAGAAAAGAAAAAGCCCGATCCTTTGCCACTCTTACACGGCGCAAAAGAGTTAGGCGTTACGCCAGAAGACGCAATGATGTTGGGTGACTCACAGTCTGATGTTAAAGCAGCTCGCGCAGCAGGTTTTGATATTATCTGTATGTCGTATGGCTACAATCATGGTGAGGATATTCGTAACTATGAGCCAGATGCTGTGATAGACTCTATGACAGAATTACGTGACTTGATTAAAACGGCTTAAAACATGAAAACAAACCTGCATAAAAATTGGCATCAAAACTGGCGATGGTGTAGCTAACCACACTCCATCGCTCCGCTTATTTTTACCTTTTTTATGCAGGCTTGTTCCCATGAATAAACAAACATTTGAAAATTACTTAAACCAAGGCTTTAACCGTGTTCCTTTAGTGCGTGAAGTTTTGGCTGATCTTGATACTCCCGTCAGCACCTATCTAAAACTTGCTAACGCACCCTTCTCTTATTTATTTGAATCTGTCCATGGTGGCGAAAAATGGGGTCGTTATTCCATTATCGGCTTACCTGCCAGTACCATTATCCGCGTGCGTGACAAACAGATTGAAGTGACTGAAAATTGGAAGGTGGTTAGCACAGAGACTGTTAGCGATCCATTAGCTTGGATTGAAGCCTATCAAGAAAAAATCAACGTCCCAAAAATTGATGATATTCCACGCTTTAGCGGTGGTTTAGTGGGTTATTTTGGCTACGACACCATTCGTTATGTTGAGCCTAAATTAGCGCAAAGCCCAATGAAAGACGACATCATCAATACACCTGATATTTTGTTGATGCTATCGGATGAAGTCATCGTTTTTGACAATCTTAAGGGCAAGCTATACCTTATCGTTCATGCACAAGAACAAGGTTATGAACAGGCTCAAGCGCGTTTAGACTTTTTAGAAAAGCAACTACGCAAGCCAATTCGTGGCTATCAACCCGCAAAACTATCTCAACAGATCAGTGAAGATGATTTTACCTCAGGCTTCACCGAGGAAGGCTTTAAAGAAGCAGTCACTAAAGCGAAAGACTATATTGTCGCTGGCGATATTATGCAGGTAGTCTTATCACAGCGTCTCAGCATCCCCTTTAATGCGCCCCCCGTTGATTTATATCGCGCGCTACGCTCATTAAACCCATCACCTTATATGTATTTTCTCAATTTGGATGAATTTCAAATTGTCGGCTCCTCGCCTGAAATATTAGTACGCCTTGAAGACGAAGAAATCACCGTGCGCCCGATTGCAGGCACACGCAAACGCGGTCGAGACGAAGCCCATGATAAAGCGATGGAAGAAGAGCTATTAAATGATCCAAAAGAACTCGCCGAACACTTGATGCTGATTGATCTTGGACGTAATGATGCAGGACGTGTAAGCCAAACAGGCACCGTAGAACTGACCGATAAAATGTTTATCGAACGTTACTCTCATGTTATGCACATTGTCTCTAATGTGATTGGTAAAATCGTGCCAGAAATGAGTGCTATTGATGTATTACGCGCTACTTTCCCCGCAGGGACGGTCAGTGGCGCACCTAAAATACGCGCCATGGAAATCATCGACGAGCTAGAACCTGTTAAACGTGGTATCTACTCTGGCGCTATCGGCTATCTCGGCTGGAATGGCAATATGGATACCGCCATCGCCATCCGCACGGCTGTCATCAAAAATAATGTTCTCAATATCCAAGCAGGTGCAGGCATTGTTTACGACTCAACTCCAGAAATGGAGTGGAAAGAAACCATGAACAAAGCCCGCGCTATCTTCAAAGCTGTGGAACAAGCCCTTGCAGGTATCGACGGCGCGCACAGATAAGTTAAGTACAGGAGGATAAGACAATGATTTTGATGATCGACAATTACGACTCATTCACCTACAACCTAGTACAATACTTAGGCGAGTTAGGCGCAGATGTGCTAGTAAAGCGTAACGATGAAATAACACTTGAAGATATAGCGATACTTAAGCCTGAGCGCATTATTGTTTCCCCAGGTCCCTGCACACCAACAGAAGCAGGTATCTCGCTAGAAGTTATCAAACACTATGCAGGAAAACTGCCGTTGTTTGGCGTGTGCCTTGGACATCAATCCATAGGGCAAGCCTTTGGTGGCAATATCATCCGCGCCAAAGAAGTAATGCACGGCAAAACATCCATGATGCATCATAGCAATACAGGTGTTTTTGCAGGTTTAAGCAACCCCTTTGAAGCCACGCGCTACCACTCTTTAGTCATCGAAAAAGCCAGCCTCCCCGATTGCCTAGAAATAACCGCATGGACAGAAACAGAAGCAGGCGAAATAGACGAGATCATGGGGGTGCGTCATAAAGAATACCCACTCGAAGGCGTGCAATTCCACCCAGAGTCAATACTCAGCCAACACGGCCACGACATGCTACAAAACTTTATCAATATGGAATAAAACATGAGCAACGCCCCCACTCCTGCTACCTTAGCTAAACGCCTAGCGGCAATGTTTTATGATTTTTTACTCTTTGGCTCCGTCCTATTAGTGGTTGGATTTATCTCCATGTTAGCCATTACCAGTATCACAGGCACTGAAAATGTGGCTAAGGGTAGCCTCTACGCTAAACTATTCTTCATCTATCTTTTAGCCTTTGGTTATGTCTTTTTTGGCTGGTTTTGGACACATGGCGGTCAAACCCTCGGTATGCGCGCATGGAAACTACAAGTCATCACCTTTGATGGACACAGCATCAACTGGAAACAAGCCCTCTTCCGCTATATTTACTCCATTATCAGTTGGATACCACTCGGTGCAGGCTATTTATGGATTCTATTCGATAAAAATAAACTCGCATTCCATGATCGTGTTTCTAAAACAGCGATTATTTTTAAGCAATAAGGAACATAGACCTTTAGAGAGCTGAAAAAATACAATTATTTGCTTTCAAACTCTTTACCTAAAGGTCACAGGCATGTATCCTCTGCCTCTCAAATTTATAGCTGTTTTTGCACAACAGCACTTATTATAATTTTGAATTACATATTGGAGAAGTGGCCGAGAGGCCGAAGGCGCTCCCCTGCTAAGGGAGTATATGGTTTATCCCGTATCGAGGGTTCGAATCCCTCCTTCTCCGCCAT
>CAZQTJ010000152.1:0-5430 GCA_964596035.1 uncultured Cocleimonas sp.
GAGTATTAATGATACTTCTGCCAAATCTTAAAGAAATTCTCAATTTCAGCATGCTTTAATTGGCGCGCTAACACATAAGGATTCTTTCCATCAGAATTCGCTAAGTGCATATTTGCGCCCTTACTCATTAGATATTTTACGACATCTAGATGTCCAAAGCGGGCGGCATGATGCAAAGGCGTCCAGTTTTTACTGGTCTGAGCATTAACGTCTGCTCCATGTGATGCTAAAATTCTAACAATATTAAAATCACCTTTAGCAGATGCAATATGCAGGAGTGTTTCTTTTTCCTCTTTTGAATAAGTGGTATCGGCATGTTGTAAAACCAAGCTCTTAACCGCTTCTATATCACTTCTACGTACCGCCCTATAAAGTCTTTTTGTTAATTTTTTTATGCGCTTCTTTTCTGCTGCTTCCTTTTCTTTTTCCTCACGCTCTTTTTTCTCCGCTAAGGTCTCAGTCTCTCTTAATTTCTTTTCTGCTTTGCATTTTTTACTTGTTGATTTTTTCTTACACTTTTTGCTACGTTTTAACTTCTTACGAGTTACTTCCCCTGTATCAAATACATCAGGCATAGTTGCAGAAAGTTGTTCTAACATCTCATCCCATTCATCTGCTGGAGCAGGTGCTGAATAGACAGGAGAAGTCAGCGTAAAAAATATTGATACCGATAAAGCAACACTAAATATTTTCTTTTTCATACCCAAGTAAGTCATCCCTGTTAGTTAATAAGCAGAACTTTCACCGCGAAGTGAATGAGGTGTATCCAGAAATCCTTTATGTCTGCATATTTAATACCCTAAGACGACTATACCATAAATTTATTTAATCTAAATAGTTACGATTAACGGTTGTGAATATTTGATTAATGACTTTCATCCTGAAAAACATTCACTCGAACACCTGCTTTTGATGCAATATCAATAAAGTTAGGGAAAGATGTGTCTACGTTTTCGCAGTCATTGATAACAATGCTTCCTTGAGCGCATAAACCCGCCATAGCAAAAGACATCGCTATACGATGATCTCCATGACTATCAACCTCTCCTGCCCCAAACTTAGCGCTACCTTTTATAATAATGCCATCATCTGTTGGTGTTACATCAGCGCCACAAGCCAACAAACCATCTGCCATAACTTGGATACGATCACTTTCTTTTACGCGCAATTCTTCTGCCCCTGTTAACACCGTTGTACCTTCTGCAAAACAAGCCGCCACAAAGAGAGAGGGAAATTCATCAATCGCCAGAGGAACCAATGCTTCAGGAATATGAATACCTTTTAACTTAGCAGAGCGAATGCGAATATCAGCAACAGGCTCTCCCCCTACTTCTTTTTCGTTTGATAATGTTATATCTGCGCCCATGAGCTTCAGAATATCAATAACACCTGTACGGGTAGGATTAATGCCAACATGCTCAAGTGTTAAATCAGAACCTTCGGCGATACTCGCGCCGACCATAAAAAAAGCAGCCGATGATATATCCGCAGGGACATCAATATTGGTGGCTGTTAATTTACCGCCACCGTTAAGTGACATACGATTACCTTCTGTTACAACATCATAACCAAAGCCACGTAACATTCTCTCCGTATGGTCGCGTGTTACCGCAGGTTCTGTTACTGAGGTTTCGCCCTCTGCATATAAACCTGCTAATAAAATAGCGGACTTAACCTGCGCACTCGCAACGGGCAAGTCATAATGAATACCCGTGAGATTACGATCACCTGTGATTGATAAAGGAGGTGTTCCATCATCATCCGTTGCGATCGTTGCGCCCATTTGAGACAAAGGCTTGGTAATACGGCGCATGGGACGCGTTGATAGTGATGCGTCACCAATGAGTACAGAATCAAAAAACTGCCCTGCCATAACCCCTGTTAACAAACGCATTGCTGTCCCTGAATTTCCCATATCAAGATCATCAGCAGGCGCTTTTAAACCTCTCATTCCGACACCTTGGATGGATACATTACCATTTTCAGGGCCATTAATTGTAACCCCCATTGCGCGAAAAGCTTTGATGGTTGCTAAACAATCTTCACCATTTAAAAAACCAGTTATTTCTGTTGTACCTTCTGCAAGAGAACCCAGCATAATGGAACGATGTGATATTGATTTGTCTCCCGTCACGCGAATTGATCCTGTGAGTTTTCCATTTGGTTCGGTTTTGAAAGTAACTTGTTTGCTCATTATTATTAAATCTCTACTTAGTGTTATTTATTGACGTGTTTATCGCGCACTGTTTTTGCCTGTGCAAATGCTTTCAGCAGAGCATCCCCGTCTTCTTCGATGATTAAATCGGCTAGATCAGCTAAATTTTGTTGAAAGTCGTTTAAAGCAGTTAGCACCGCTTGTTTATTTTCAAGGCAAATGTCACGCCACATCACAGGATCACTTGATGCTATACGACTAAAATCTTTAAACCCCCCTGCGATATAATGAAACACTTCATCACTTACTGCGGATTCTGAGAGGCTATTAACAAAAGAAAATGCCAATATATGTGGCAGATGACTGGTTGCGGCAAGCACTGCGTCATGCTGACCTACGTCTAATGTTTCAACCTCCGCACCGACAACTTCCCACATATCACGCACTTTTTTAAGCGCGCTTTTATCGGTGTTTTCAAGGGGAGTCAGTATGACTTTATGGTCAATATACAAATCAGAAATAGCCGCTTCTACACTGCTTTTCTCTCGTCCTGCTATCGGATGACCAGGAACAAAATGGGTGGGTACTTCACCAAAAGCAGCGTTAGCCGCAGCAATAACGCTACCTTTTGCACTACCTGCATCGGTTATTACTGCACCATCATCTAAATGATCAACAATGCTTTCAAAGACGGTTTGCATTGCGCCCATCGGCACCGCCAATAAAATCATATCCGCCCCCTTGACAGCTTCCGCAGGATCAAGGGTATAACGGTCAATCACACCGAGATCAACCGCTCGTTGTAAATGATCAGCACTGCGACTACAGCCAACAACCTGCTCACAGTAACCTACTTTTTTCAAGGCTAAGGCTAGTGAGCCACCAATCAGACCAACGCCAAAAATAGTGAGTTGGCGAATCATAAACGATCAACCTGAAGCGAATTTTCTGCTAACACTTTATCTAGCGCAGTCAAACAGCGGTGATTTTGTTCTTCTGTGCCAATGGTAATACGCAAATGTTGATTTAAACCATAATTGGCAACAGGTCGTACAATCACGCCTTGTCGTAATAATGCCTCAAATAAGCTCGCCGCATCTTGCCCCATATCAATGGTGATAAAGTTACCCACTGTCGGTATAAAATCTAGTTGACGCTCTTTACAAGCTGTTTTCCAAAACTTCAAGCCTATCCGATTAATATCAGCGCAGTTTTTCACATGCTCATCATCAGCCAATGCTTTAGTTGCCGCCATAAGAGCGACGGTATTCACATTAAAAGGTTGTCGCACACGGTTTAATAGATCAGCAATGTCTGCACTACAAACAGAATATCCTACACGCAAACTTGCTAATCCATAAATTTTAGAGAAGGTGCGCGTGACTATTAAATTGGGATAATCACCTAGCCACTGCAAAGTATCAGGGTATTCAGTTTCATCGACGTATTCAAAATATGCCTCATCCATGACAACAATGACATCACGAGGAACCTTGTCGATAAAATTTATTAACTCTGGTTTTGTTAGCCAAGTTCCTGTTGGATTATTTGGATTAGCGATAAAGATAACGCGCGTTTTATCTGTTAATAATGCCAGCATTTCATTCAAATCATGACCATAGGGCATCGTTGTATGATCACTTGGAAATGCGGTTGCAATTTTACTAACGGCACCCACTGCTTGCGTTGCAATAGGATAAACAGCAAAAGCATATTGAGAGAAGATAGCCTCCCTACCCTCACACAAAAATACCCGTGCAATCATATCTAAAATATCATTAGAGCCATTGCCTAAGGTAATTTGATCTTCATTTACCGCCAACTTTTTGGCTAATGCTTGTTTTAATGTAAAACCATTACCATCAGGGTATAAGGCGACCTCTAAAGTATCGCTTTTAAGTGCTTTTAAAACAGATTTACTGGGTCCAATAGGATTTTCATTAGAGGCTAATTTAATAATGTTGCTAATTCCCAGCTCACGCTCTAACGCTTCGATTGGTTTGCCTGGTTGATAAGGGTTCAAGCCTTGAATACCTGTGACAGCAAGGTCGATAAATTTATTATTCATAGTTATTAATATCTTAAAGAATGGCGGTTGGGTATGAACCTAGTATGCGGAACAGTTCGGCTTCTTGCTCTAGCTCAATGAGTGCTGATTTTACCTTTTCATCTTCGGCATGACCTGCAATATCCATAAAAAACAGATATTCCCAATTAGTATTTTTTGAAGGACGTGACTCAATACGGGTCATATCCAAACCGTAATTAGAGAGAGGCTCTAATAAATGATAAAGCGCCCCCGATTTATTGCGAGCAGAGATTAATAAGGTGGTTTTATCATCACCACTGGGCGTTACCGTTTGGTCACCGATGACTAAAAATCGGGTCGTATTATTAACATTATCTTCAATATTTTCTTGTAGTGTGTGTAGTTTATACAATTCTGCGGCAACCTGACCTGCTATCGCTGTTGCATCAGGCTCGTTTTGAGTCATGCGCGCGCCCTCTGCATTGCTTGAAACTGCCACACGCTCTGCCTGTGGTAAGTTAGCATCCAGCCATTGTCTGCATTGCCCCAGTGCTTGCTGGTGTGCATATACCGTTTTTACTTTATCCAGACTTAACGCTGAAGAATGACACATCAAACTATGATGAATCGGCAAATGAATTTCGCCACAGATTTTTAAGCTTGATTGCACAAATAAGTCTAAGGTATGCGAAATGACACCTTCCGTAGAATTTTCGATGGGTACAACGCCATAATCAACCGTGCCTGCTTCTACTTCTCTAAACACCTGAGATAATGAAACCAAAGGCAACATTTTCACGCCATCGCTAAAATGTTTTTGGGTAGCCGCTTGTGTATAAGTCCCCTCAGGACCAAGGTACGCAACACTTAAAGATTGCTCCAAACCAAGACAAGAAGAAATAATAGAACGATAGATGCGAGTGATTTGCTCATCACGCAAAGGTCCTTTATTAAGCTTTAACATGCGACGTAATATTTGCGCCTCACGTTCAGGACGGTAAAAACAAATATCCGTCTCGCCCGCCGCACGTTTGATTTCAGCTACTTTTTCAGCGCATTTAGCACGCTTTGAAAGTAGCTTTAGTATTTCTGTATCTAAAGAATCTATACGATCACGTATATCCAATAGTGTTGTTATAGATGAATCACCATCAGTCATTTATAGCCACCCGCAAAGAGAACAAATAAAGATGATTGATTATATGTATTTAACGGCTTATTAACAGCAACACTTTTAACTACTGCT
>CAZQTJ010000153.1:0-5412 GCA_964596035.1 uncultured Cocleimonas sp.
TCAAGGACTTTCCCTCCTTGTACTTTTACTATAGGTCAGTAAATAAGACGGTGCAGAGAATTTTTAGCGTAAAGTTATAATTTTGATACCTTTCTGATCATCTGCTATAAATAGCGTTTTTTGGTCTGCTGATAGGGTGATCTGCTCCGCTGCGCGTTCTGTTTTTATGGACTGTAAAATACGTGATTTGCTAGGATTGCTAATATCAACCATATGGATACCCTGAAATAAATCCGCTATGTAAGCTGTTTTTTCGTCGTTAGATAAAGTGACACCAAATGCATTGCGTGCTTTGATATGTCCAATTCGGCGGGGTTTATTAAGGTGACTAATATCATAAATATTGACACCGCCATTATTATCGGCAACATAAATCCCTTGTTTTGATTGCGATAAAGTCACATTTTGCGCTTGTCCCTGTGCTTTGATGCGTGTGATATACAACGGTTTAGCGGGATTACTGACATTGATAATAACAACACCATTGCTTTGATCGGCGATAAATAAAACCTTACCATTTTGGGATAAAGTCACATTAGCACTACCAGCCTTCGAGCGAATACCTGATAATTGTTTTGCTTGCGCGGGGTTGCTGACATCTAAAATCATAACTCCCGACTTATTATCTGCAATATAAAGTGTCTTTTCATCAGGAGATAAAGTGATTCCAAAGGTATAGGACGGTGTGTCGAAGCGTCGAATGAGTCGCATAGCCGTCGGGTTGGATATATCAATAATATCAACCCCAGCGGAGCCATTAGCGACATAGGCAAGTTTTTCACTTTTATCAATAACAAGTGATTCGGCATTTTTAGTTGCACTAAAAACAGAAAGAACCTTCGCTTGTAGTGGCTTGCTAATATCAAGGTATAAAATACCCTCTTGATAGGAAGTGACTAGCGCATGTTTGTTGTCTTTTAATAAAACAATATCGTGTACAGCACCTTTCGTTTGCAACTGCGCTGACTGCACAATGCCAGAAAAAGGGGTCGCTTGAGTTATTGCTGTGATGAAAAAACTAAATCCAAGAATAAAGCCTTGGATAGATAGGGTGAGATGATGGTTGAATAGTTTCATAGTTAAGCCTTGTGCATTCAGAGATTCAGGTTTTAAAAAACATTGATTAGCTCGCTAATCGGTAAGTGTTTTATCCTTGCAACGAATAAAGTGATCATTGAGGCAAGTAAGACCATAATAATAAGCAGTTGTGGACGGGTAAATAGGCGCTTTATCAATACAAATACTGCGCTCTTTAAACTACTAGAATTAAGTACATCACGTTTGGTAAATTCTATTATATACAGCAAAATAAGTAATACGGTGATGGAGATTAAAAAGAGTAATAAGTGAGTGTAATAGCCATGATTATTTTTATAGACATCAACATCAAAAAATCCCGCGTTTTCTTGTTGGATACTCAAAAGTGCTAGTAATTTATAACGTACTTTATCTAAGACACTAAGGTCACGCGTATTAATATCATCGTTAATAATTTTTAGCAGTTCATTTATATTTTTTTTACCCTTTAAACTTTCTAGATTAATAATTTCATTGTAGTGCTTTATTTGATCGATAGAGGGGGGAACTAATCGACGGATAGTGATATTTTTGTTTTTAAAAGCGACACCTAATGAGTTTTGTAAATTATCAGGAATACGCTCAACACTTGATTGAAACTTATCGAAATTTTTAGTTAATTTTTCATTGTCTTCTTCTAATTCTAGGATGATTAAGTCTTTTGTAATGGCTTTTGCATGATCGGTTTCATAATCAAAAACAGGTTCTCCTGCTTCTGGTTTCTGAATGTTAATAGAGGTCGCTTTTTGTTGATACTGAATCGTTAGTGCAACATTTTTTCTAGGTGTTATATTGCCATTAATGACTTGTATATCAATGGGGTAAGATAGTTCATGAGTAGTGAAAGCACCCATAATACTAATATTGTCACTGTTACTAATAAGGTTCGAAATTATAACGGGAGTTTGATGTAAAAGTACGTATATACTGACAGTTTGGTTTTGAGTGAAATGAATAATATTTTCTAAGCGGTCAACATCCTCTTTTTTATTGATCTCAAAATAGATTTGTTTGCATTTATTGTTTTCAAGAAAGTCTTTGATTGGTTGTTGAATACGTTTTAAGTAATCCGAGATATTTTCATTCTCTTTGGGTGCTTCTTTTTTATGCGCCGATTTACTGATATGTATGCGGTTATATTTTGTTTTTAACGCTTTATAGTTTTTTCTATGCCCTGTAAAAAAGCAGGAGCTTTTTTGGTTTAAGCGCGTAATATTAGGGGCACTTCCCTGTAGTAAAACATAGGACTTTATAATGGTTTTACGATGTAGGTTTTCGATTTTTTTTGTGTCTGTATAACCATCATCGCTTTTAATAATGCTGGGTGGAACAACTCGGCTATTAATGACTTTTTTCATTCTACCTTTAATAAAATTATCAATATTGCCACCATGAAGTTTATAGTGATAAGCTTTGGCTTGTAAAATACGGTTTAAAGATTTTCTGAAACTTTTCTTATTACCATTGCGGATGTAACTAGATAAACGCTTTTTTACACGAATAATCTCATCAACGGTAATGACCCCGCTTCTACTTGCGCCTATATATTTTGGTTTTTCACTGGCGAGAATAACTTTAGCAAACATCAAAATATCATGCCCCGAATCAAAGGCATCAATTGCTAAAGCGGCATAGTCAATGCCACTGTAATAATCATTATTTGCTGTTGTATCGGTGCTACGGTTTTTCTCATAATCTGTAATTGACCCCATCCCCATATCATCGGTAATTACTAATTTATCATCATAATCTAGTGAGCGAATATTGGTGATGGTGCTATCGGAGCGTATAAGCCCTGTGATTTTTTTACTGGTTGTTGCAGGGGTTTTTCCATCTAAAAATTCAATGGCAACGTGTGATGTCATAATGCCATTGAGATAATCTTTCAAAGCATAATAAGGTGTTATTTGTTGTTTAAAGTCTTGTTCAGTGCCAATAAAACGAGCAACGCCAGCATGGGGATTAATGTCTACTTTCCCCAAGCCAGGAAAGTGTTTGCCGATAACGGTAATTCCTGACTCTCGTAAGCCCTTAATGTAATAAGCGGCAATACGACTCACGCCTTCTGGGCTACTAGAGAAGCTACGATTTTTTAGTAGCGAGTTGTAACTTCCTTGGAGGCTTTCTTCAATATCAAGCACAGGACCTAATATCATATTGATACCGCTACTTGCTAGTTGGTAGCCAACAACTTTCCCTGTATCGCCAATTAAATCTATATCTTGTGTTGTTGCTAGCGTCAGTGCGGGCGGAGGTGGAGTAAACACACTTTTTATAGGATTAAAACGTGGTCCTTCAAAGTCAGCGGCAATAAATAAGGGGGTCTTTAAATGTTTACCAGCGAGGGCGCGGTATTGCATATTAGATACGAAATTAGTCACTACGCTAATGCGTTCTTCTTCGGTTTCCGCGCGTTTTTTTAAATAGTTAAAATTAGAGCTTTGCAAGATAATTGAACCAAAGCCTTCGTCTTCAATTAGTCTTTTATGAACAGGATTAAGGTCTTGAGTTTTAGAAAAATGGATAGGAATATTGATCATAAAAAGCTGACCGACACCATCTTCTACCTTGATAGTTTGCACCCATTCTTTAATTTTTTGTTTCTCAGAGGGGGTTAAAGCGGCAGGGTCATCTGCATTTGCTGTGCTTATAAAGAGTAAGCAACAGGCGACTAAGCAGAAACTGCTTATGAGAGTTCGTATTGGAAATTTATTTTGCTTCATATTAAGCCCAATAAAATATTATAAAGTCCAAAAGCTAAGGTAGTAGATGCAAGTAATGCGATAGTCGTTACGATAAAAATAGCTAAGGTGATTTTTGCAGGTGTTTTTTCTTCTATGAATTTGTCATCAGGAAGCTGAAATTTCTTTTTATCTTTACCGAATAAGCGCCCTGTCTTAGAGCGCATATAGAGTGCGGCAGTCGCAAATTCTATCTCATTGGGTTGATTGTAAATGGCGAGTCTTGCCATGCTTAAAGAAGTATCAATAGGGCTGCCTTTTGATAAAGCGCAGTAAAAAATTTCAGAAAAAATAATGGCAGATTTATCGGTAATCACATATTGCATTGCCAGTACCGCAGGTACACCTTTTTTAACGACACTTTGGGCAACGCCAGAGAATATATTTTCCTTTGAGGTGATGCCTCCTTCGCAGGCGTTGAGTACAATTAAGCGTGAGACATCGCTACTTTGAAAGATGGTGGCAACTCGATGCGAGCTAACTTGTAGACCATAGCCATCATCATCTTCAATGACTAATACGCCTTCTTTGCGTTGATGGTTAAAATCACCATGTCCAATAAAGTGGATAATATGAAAGCTATTTTCATCAAGAGCGGTGGTGATTTTGCGTAGTGTGGCATGTTCTATATATTCAAATTTAACGCGCTTCTTTTTTTCCAAAGGGGTGAGTGCTTGTTGTAATTTGTTCAGCTCTTTTTCGACATTGAGTAAAGGATAGTCTTTAGGGTTAGAGCTGATGACCAGTATTTTTAAGGGAGGGGTTATTTGCATCTGCTTGACAGCAATACTCAACTCCATATAGCGAACAATAGAGGTATTGCCTGATAAGCTTAAAAATACATCTGAGCGAGAATCAAACAGATATTCCCAAGGAATATTAATTAACTCAGGATTTTCAGGAAAACGTAGTCGAATGCGTAAACCTGCATTTTTATTTTTGGCAGTCACCTTACTTTCACGATAAACCTCTGAAACGGTTCTTTGAAAAACGGCATCAAATAGTTTTGTTCCAAAGTCACGTATTTCTTTAGCGATAGCCTCGGTAGATGAAGGCTGTGTATCAGAGTTATCGTCATTAAGAATAAAGCTACGAGTATTCGCCAATTTATTCGTGTATTGCTCTAATTCCCGTTGCTCAAAAGGAAAGTCAAATAAATGGCGTGCCTCACCATTGGGCGAGGCAATAACTCGCGCCTGATACTGCGTGGTACGTTTAGTGATCTCTAGGTCGAAATTTAAGTATTTATCCATTGCTTCCTTATGACACACGCTTGCTTTAACTCTTATGTAGAGCAGAGGATTAAGCTTCTTTTTCAGATGAAAAGATCGCTTTATATATTTTAGTTTTTATATTTTTCCTGAATCTGTATTAGGGACGCGGATTCAGGTTTTAATAGCGTAAAGTTGAAGTCTCCCAACACAACTTGTCTCTTTGTATAAGAAAGCGTGTTTACGCGCCTCCATAGCTCAAGGATAGTAAAAAAATCACTTATATTTTTTTATAATGTATTTTTTATACCTGAATTCGTGAGGTCGCTACGGCACAGGTAACTTCTCATAATCAACTGGCAGGAGTGCAAGCTTTGACTTTG
>CAZQTJ010000154.1:0-5385 GCA_964596035.1 uncultured Cocleimonas sp.
TAATACATTTAATCTGTACCTCTCTTTTTTCAGTAAAGCATCAGAAAATTTATGAATATTTTAATCTCTATTATTTCCTTTGTCGTTACGATTGGTATTTTAGTTGCGGTACATGAGTTTGGTCACTTTTGGGTTGCGCGCAAGCTGAATATAAAAGTACTACGCTTTGCAATAGGCTTTGGTAAACCGCTATGGACATATACTTCAAAAAAAGATGATAAAATAGAATATGTATTAGCCGCGATTCCTTTTGGCGGTTATGTCAAAATGCTAGATGAGCGCGAAGGTGATGTTCCTGAGGAAGAAGCACATAGAGCATTTAATCGTCAGCCTGTATGGAAACGCTTTTTAGTTGTACTTGCAGGGCCTGCTTTTAACTTTATTTTTGCTATATTTGCATTTGCACTTACCTACATGATTGGGATTAACTCTGTACAACCTTATGTGGGGTCTGTTATTGCGGGAACCCCTGCGGCACAAGCAGGTTTTCAAGAAAAAGATAAAATACTAGCGATCAATAATATAAATGTTGCATCAATGAGCGAAGTACGCTTATCCCTATTAAATCAATATTTAGCTAATCCAGAACTAGAAATTAAGGTGCGGACAGCAAGTAATGAGGAGCTAACCCGAAAATTAAATTTGTCATCTATTGAATTACTCGCAGATGAAAAAGATTATTTCGCCAAAACAGGTATGGGCTTTTGGCAGCCACCTCATGTTCCTGTGGTCATGACTGTGCTACCTGATAGCGCAGCGGCTCAAGCTGGTTTAGAAAAAAATGATATTATATTAAGTTATGATGGTCACTCTGCGGAGTCGGTAAAAACGGTTACTGAGTATATTCAGCAACATGCAGGTAAGTTGGTGACATTGCAAGTAGAGCGAAACAGTGGCGTGCAAAGCATCTCTCTTACCCCTAAAGCCACCGAAGTCAATGGTAAAACAATAGGTTTAATGGGGGTTCATTTAGCTAAAAAAATGAGTGATAAAGATAGAGAGGATCTCTTCTTTGTGCGTCATGCATCTATAGGCGAAGCGTTATCACGAGGAACAGTAGAGACATGGCGAATGTCGATCATGACGCTCAAGGTGATGGGAAAACTGATTGTCGGCGAGGCCTCTATTAAAAATATCAGTGGTCCAGTAACGATAGCAAACTATGCAGGTATTAGTGCTAGCATTGGCTTTACTGTTTATCTAGGTTTTCTAGCGATCATTAGTCTAAGCTTAGGTGTTCTTAATTTATTGCCTATCCCAATGTTAGATGGTGGTCACTTGTTCTATTATCTTATTGAAATAGTAAAAGGTAGCCCTGTTTCAGAACGATTTGAAGCAATGGGGGCACAGATAGGTATGGTCATGGTTGGGCTGTTAATGGTGCTGGCTATATATAACGACATAATGCGATTGGTTGGTTAATAATTATGATAAAAAAAGGGATTCAACTTTCATTGGCTGGCTGTTTGTTTGCAGTTAGTCAGGGTGTTTGGGCCGCTAGCTTTGTGCTTCAAGATATAGAAATTAAAGGCTTGGAACGTGTGGCAGCGGGGACGGTTCTGAGTAATCTTTCGGTAGGTGTCGGTGATACTTACGATGACCGTATGTCAGCTAGAATGGTGGGTTCCTTATATAAGACAGGGTTATTTGATGATGTCAGTTTTGCCAAACGAGGCAATGTGCTGGTCGTTAATGTAAAAGAGCGCGCGGCTGTTGGAAAGATTAATCTCTCTGGTAATCATGTTATTGAAACAAAGCCAATACTCGCTGCTTTGAAAAGAGCAGGTGTTGCAGAAGGTCGCCCTTTAGATAAAGCAGCGTTAGTCAGAATTCAAAGAGAAATAAAACAGCAGTATTTGGCACGTGGTAATTATTCTGCTGATGTTCAAGTAAAGTTGCAGCCACTTTCTCGTAACCGTTTAGCTGTCAATATAAAAATTAAAGAAGGCAAAGTTGCCCGCATAAAGAAAGTGCGTATTAGTGGTAATAAAGCTTTTTCTGAGTCAACACTCAAGGCGCTATTAGAAACGGGAACGGCTAGTTCTTTATCCTTTTTTAGTAGTCGAGATAAGTATTCAAAGCAAAAATTAGTGGGTGACTTAGATAAGCTAACTGCTTTTTATAAAGATCGAGGCTATTTGAACTTTAAGGTTAGCTCAACACAGGTGTCTCTTTCAAAAGATAAGCGTGCTGTTTTTGTTAACATTAATGTAAGTGAAGGCGACCAATATCGTGTAGGGAAGATAAATTTATCCTCTGACTCAAAGCTCTCCCAGCAAAGACTAAGACGCCTAGTATACTTAAAAGAAGGGCAAGTATTCTCACAGAGATTATTGGCAAAAACTCGCAAAGACCTTAAAGCACAGGTTGGAAAAGAAGGTTTCGCTTTTTCTAAGTTAGCGCTTTCTCCTCAGGTAGATGAAGTAAGAAAAGTAGTAAACCTTTCTATCAGGCTAGATAAAGGTCAGCGAACCTATGTGCGCCGTATCAATATTCGTGGTAACTACCGCAGCAAGGATGAAGTGTTTCGTCGTGAAATGCGCCAGTTAGAAAGCTCATGGTATTCAAAAGAAAGGGTAGAGCGTTCTAAAGTCCGCATTCAGCGCCTACCTTTTGTGGAAAGCGTTCGTATTAATACCTCTCCTGTTGCAGGTGCCCGAGATCAGATCGATTTAGATGTGACCGTTAAAGAAAGATCATCAAATCAATTTACCGCAGGTGTTGGTTATTCTCAAAATGAAGGCTTGTTATTTAATGTAGGGCTGACTCAAAATAACTTTATGGGCACAGGTAAAAGCCTCTCTATTGCAGCAGAAAATAGTGCCTCAAAGAAAAACTTACGCCTTAGCTATAATAATCCTTATCACACAAAAGATGGGGTTGGGCGAGGCTTTAATGTCTTTTACAATAAAACCAATGCAGCAGAAGCCGATATCACTGATTATCAGTCAGACTCCTATGGTGCAGATGTTAATTACACCATACCACTCGGTGAAGATGATTCCTTGCGTTTCAGCGTCGGTGGTGAACATCGTAAAATTAAGACATCAGCTACCAATACGCCAGACTATATTAAGCAATTTATAACTGACCATGGTAATACTTATAATCAACTGCTTAGTTCTGTTAGTTATATTCATGATACGCGTAATAGAAGCTTGTTTCCTAATAAAGGACAGCGTCAAAGCGTATCTTTACAGCTTGGTCTACCAGGCAGTGACTTGCAATTCTACAAGCTGAGGTATCGTGGTACAGTTTACCAACCTATAACCGATACAGTAACGTTTGCGCTTAAAGCAGGCGTTTCATACGGTAGAGGAATGGGAAGCAATAAAGACCTGCCATTCTATGAAAACTTCTATGCAGGAGGCATCGGCTCTGTGCGTGGTTACGATCATAATAGCCTCGGGCCTAAAGTGCTCTCTGGCACAGGTAAGGGTGACTCGATTGGTGGTAATTTGAGTACAACAGTGAGTGCTGAAGTACAGTTCCCAATGCCCTTTTTATCTGACGTTAAAGGTTTGAAGGCTAGTGCATTTGTTGATGGTGGTAATGTCTTTGATGGTAATTTTGACGCGGCTGAAATGCGTTACTCAGCAGGTGTTAGCGCTACATGGATGACACCACTTGGTGTACCATTAACCGTTAGTTATGCCAAACCACTGAATGCTAAAGATGGCGATCAAACAAGCAAAGTGCAGTTTTCTCTTGGAGCAACATTCTAATAGCTGATGAACGTATAGGATATACAAAAAATTTCGAAGGACTATGAATTTAAATCAATTAATCTCACTATTTAAAGTACTTGCAAGGTATAGGCTTCCTTTTAATACCGCTCAATACCTTGCAGGTGCTATTTTTTCTGCGCTCTTTTTTTCCTCTCAGCTTATGGCGGACAATATTTCGATAGGCGTCGTTAATGTTAGCCATATTATGGAAAATGCACCTCAGGCTAGAAATTCAAGTGCCAAATTAAAAGCAAAGTTTGCCCCTCAGGAACAAGCATTATCCAAGCAGCTAGATGAGATTAATCAGCTAGAAAACAAAAAAAAATCAGAGGAAATAATGTCCTCTGAAGCAAAAAAAACTCAATTGGAACGTGATATTCGTATTCGTAAAAGAATACGAAGCCGTGCTTTGGAAGATTTTCGTGAAGAATTGAGATTCTCTCGTGACGCTGCTTTAGATGAGGTGCAAAAAGAAGTGTATGACGCGATTGCTAAAGTTAGAGTACAGCGGGGTATTGATATTATTATTCAAGACTATGTTTCTGCAAGTCAGCGTGTCAATATTACGGATGATGTCTTGAAATATCTGCATGAAAAAATAAAGAAAACAAATAGAAATAATACCAAAACAGAAAAAGGTAATAATGGCGGCTTTATCTCTCAGTGAACTGGCAAATATTATAGGGGCAGAACTACAAGGCGATGATCGTTTAAAAATCAGAAATGTCGCTTCTTTAGAAACTGCAAAAGAGGGGGATATTAGTTTTGCGATAGGGCGAAAATACTTAGCTCAATTATTGCAATGCAAAGCTTCAGCTGTAATTTTAACGCCAGAATTAGCCTCTTTTTATGATGGTAATGTGTTAATCAGTCAATCACCTTATCTTGCCTATGCTCAAGTCGTAGCGGTTTTATATCCCGAGCAAACTCCAATCGCTAAAATCCATCCTTCCAGTATTATTGATGATAGCGCCGAGATTGCAGAAACGGTTAGCATTGCCGCAAATGTTGTTATTGGAAAAAATGTCAAAATAGCGAAAGGGAGTGTTATCGCTGCGGGCTGTGTTATCGGAGATAACAGCAGTATTGGCGAAAATACCTATTTTTATGCCAATGTCACACTCTATGCTAATACCCAAATAGGCAATCAGTGTCGGCTTCACTCTGGTGTTGTCATTGGTGCAGATGGTTTTGGTTATGCGCCCAACCAAGGTGAGTGGACTAAAATACAACAAGTTGGCCATGTTATTTTAGGCGATAATGTCGAAGTGGGAGCCAATACCACAATAGATTGTGCCGCGCTAGGTAGTACGGTTATTGGAGATGGAGTGAAGTTAGATAATCTGATCCAAATTGGGCACAATGTAACTATCGGTGAGCACACCGCAGTTGCAGCTTGTGTGGCAATAGCGGGAAGTGCCAACATCGGAAAGCGCTGTCAAATAGGCGGAGCCAGTGCTATCGCTGGACATTTAAGCATTGCGGACGATGTGATTATTACAGGCATGTCAATGGTGATCAGCTCCATTGGTGAAGCGGGTGTTTATTCATCTGGAATGCCCATTAATGAAAATCGAAAATGGCGTAAAAATATCATTCGTTTTACGCAGTTAGATAAAATGGCACAAAAAATACGTGCGCTTGAAAAATATATTAA
>CAZQTJ010000155.1:0-5383 GCA_964596035.1 uncultured Cocleimonas sp.
CAACAGATTGAAAAAAACAAAAAATTAAGTAAATCTTTGCTTGCTTCTCATTCTGATTATAACTGGGATAATCTAATGCATCCGCTATCGATGGCGGATAATGAGTTACAGAAACTGTGGTCTCCTGTCAGTCACATGAATAGCGTGGTCAATACACCTGAGCTTCGCGATGCTTATAATACTTGTCTGCCATTACTGAGTGATTACCACACCGCAATGGGACAGGATCGTGATTTATTCAAAGCAATACAATCCATTCAAGATAATCAAACAGCACTTGGGCTTGATGATGCGCAAAAAAAGGTGATCGAGAATGCATTAAAAAGCTTTCACTTGTCTGGTGTCAGTCTTTCTAAAAAGAAACAACATCTGTTTCGTGAAATTAATAAAAAACTATCTGAATTAACATCTGCCTTTGCCGATAACGTCTTGGATGCGACCAATGCATGGACAAAGCAAATAGAGGATGTCAGTCATCTGGCAGGCGTGCCTGATTCAAGTCTCGATATGATGAAGCAAGCGGCAGAGCAGCGTGAGCTGGAAGGCTATTTGCTGACGTTGGAATTCCCTTCCTATATTGCAGTATCAACCTATGCCGATGATCGGGGGTTGCGAGAGGAAGTGTATCGCGCCTTTGTGACGAGAGCGGCAGAAAACAGTGCTTATCCAGCGTTTGATAACAACGAGTTGATGGAGGATATTTTACAGTTACGCCAAGAGAAGGCTAAATTATTAGGCTTTGATAATTTCACCGCTTTATCGTTGGATAAAAAAATGGCGGAATCAGCAGAGGAAGTCATTAGCTTTTTGGATCAACTTGCCGATAAATCGCAGCCTTTTGCACGAAAAGAAATGCAAGCACTAGCAGATTTTGCACAACAAGAATGTGGCATTGATGATTTTCAAGCATGGGATGTTGCTTATGTGAGTGAAAAATTAAAACTGAAATTATTTGATTTTAGTGAAGAAGATTTAAAACCGTATTTCCCTGTCGAGCAAGTCATAAAAGGCATGTTTGAGTTGGTTGAAACCTTATATAGCGTCACCATCAAACAAAAAAAAGGCGTGGATACATGGCATGACGATGTGCGTTTTTACGAAATATTGAACGCGCAAGGCGAGTTACAAGCCCAGTTTTACTTCGATCTCTATGCACGTCAACATAAGCGCGGTGGCGCATGGATGGATGATTATTGTGGTCGCTTTAAGCACGGTGACGAGCTGCAAACGCCTATAGCGTACATGACGTGTAACTCTGCTCCTGCGAGTGGCGATAAGCCTGCTTTGCTTACGCATAATGAAGTGGTCACGCTGTTTCATGAGTTCGGACATGGTTTGCATCATATGCTCACACAGGTTGATTACTTGGATGTATCGGGTATCAATGGGGTAGAGTGGGATGCTGTTGAACTGCCCAGTCAGTTTATGGAAAACTGGTGTTGGCAACGTGAGACTTTAGATCTCTTTGCGGCGCATTATGAATCAGGCGAAAAGTTACCTAATAAGCTATTTCAAAAAATGCAGGCGGCAAGACATTTCCACTCAGCAATGGGCATGGTCAGGCAGTTGGAGTTTTCGCTGTTCGATATAAAAATTCATCAAGATACGACGATACAATCCGCAAAACAAATCCAAACCATATTGAATGAGGTCAGAGAAAAAGTGGCGGTACTAAAAGCGCCAGATTTTAATCGCTTTCAAAATAGTTTCTCACATATTTTTGCAGGGGGGTATGCGGCGGGATATTACAGCTATAAGTGGGCAGAAGTGCTTTCGGCAGATGCGTTTGCGCGTTTTGAGGAGGAGGGCATATTCAACCCTAAAGTAAGCCAAGACTTCTTAACTGAGATTTTAATGAAAGGAGGATCACGTACGGCAATGGAGTCGTTCATAGCATTTAGAGGGCGCAAACCAACGGTCGATGCTTTGTTACGACATTCAGGTTTATTAGCCGAGGCGGTGGCATGAAGAGTGAAATGAAAATTGCCAGTTGGAATGTCAACTCACTGCGAGTGCGTTTAGAGCATGTGCTTCAATGGTTAGCAGCAGAACAGCCTGATGTGCTGGTGTTGCAAGAAATTAAAATGACGGATGAGCAGTTTCCTGTTGAAGATATTGAGACAGCAGGTTATCACGTCGTGTATTCAGGACAGAAAACCTATAACGGCGTGGCAATTATCAGCAAGTTTCCCATTGAAGAGGTTGTCAAAGATATTCCTAAGCTCGATGATCCGCAACGGCGTATTCTAGCGGCGACGATAGGGGGTGTCAGGGTGTTGAATTTATATGTCGTCAATGGCTCGGAGGTGGGTTCAGAGAAGTTTGCTTACAAGTTGGACTGGTTAGAAAAAGTCACCGATTGGGTAGAGCAAGAGAAAAAAACACATCATCAATTTATTATTTTAGGTGATTTTAATATTGCTCCCACGGATAGAGACGTGCATAACCCAAAATCATGGCATGAGCGAATTCTTTGCTCTACTCCTGAAAGAAATGCACTGCAAAAAATATTGGATTTAGGTTTTGTCGATAGCTTTCGTTTATTTGAACAAAAAGATGAAATCTGGAGTTGGTGGGATTATCGCAGTGGAGGGTTTCAAAATAACAAAGGTTTAAGAATTGATCTTATCCTCTCTAGTACGCTATTGAGCGAGCAATGCACCGCATGTTTTGTTGATAGTGAGCCACGCGGATGGGAGAGACCATCGGATCATGCGCCTGTTGTTGCAATCTATCGTAATATAAGTTTACAAAATAAATATTAGAATTTAATTATATTATTATATAATATACTCCTTTAAGAATGTTGCCTAACCATATGGTTTGATTGTTTTTTGATCGGTTATTTGGTTGGTACCAAGTAAATATAATAATATAAAGGGGTTGGTATTGTGAGAAAATTACAGGATACGTTGCGAGTGTTTTTTATTCTTGGACTTGTTGTGCTTCCATTCAAAGCACAGGCAGAAGCAGAACAGATATATGTCGAATGGCTTGACCTTGATTATATGGAATCAAACCCGATGCTAGGGTGGATTGAGGATGTAAAAGAAACGATAGCCGATACCTCGCCACTTATTGGTCAGTTTTTATTACCAGAAGATAGTGTGTCTGGTATGGATGAAGACAAACTTACTTATGAGGATGAAAATCCTAGCTCTCAGTCTTAACGATAAAGAAGGCTTTTTACCTGAATCCGCATTGAACTCACGGATTCAGGTTTTATATAAAACTCTCAACAGTATCATTAAGAAAGTCCCAACCTTGCGGGCTTGTTTTAATGGTTTGATGACTGTCTTCTATTAAGCCTTTTTGGACTGCCTTTTTTAGCCTTTTTTCTATCTGACTGAAGGCTAAATAGGTCCTTTCTTCAAATAAATGAATAGCCACTCCTTGTTTAAGCCTCAAAGCATTCAGCATAAATTCAAAAGGAAGATTGTCTTTTAGCAGTTGTTCCTCAGATGAGCGAGCATCACCTTTTGCTACTTGTTGCATATATTGTTTTGGTTGGCGATATTTACTATAGCGTTGAATCCTTCCATCGGGAGAGCTTATTTTTCCATGAGCGCCTGCCCCAATTCCTACATAATCACCAAATTCCCAGTAATTCATATTATGTTGGCTACGTTGATTATTTTTAGCATAGGCAGAGACTTCATATTGTAAAAAACCTGCTTGTTCTAATAATGCTTGTCCTTGTTGTTGTATCTCCCATAGCGCATCGTTATTAGGTAATCGTGCAGGGGGCGAGTGATGAAACAAAGTATTGGGTTCGAGGGTTAATTGATACCACGAAATATGACTAGGCTGACAGTCTATCGCTTGTTGCAAATCATTTAATGCTTGTTGTGTGCTTTGTTTAGGTAGTCCAAACATTAAGTCAATATTAAAATTATCAAATCCCGCTTGTTTGGCAATACGAGTAGCTTGTATTGCTTCTTTGTTATCGTGGATGCGCCCTAAGACCGTTAAATGCTCTGCATTAAAGCTTTGTACGCCGATAGATAAGCGGTTGATACCTGCCTCTCGGTATGCTTTAAAGCGTGCCTGCTCAAAGGTTCCTGGGTTTGCTTCCATGGTGATTTCCATGCTAGGACGCAAAGGTAATAAGGCACGCAAGCCTGAGAGTAACGTATTGATTGCTTCAGCAGAAAAGACGCTAGGTGTGCCACCTCCAATAAAAATAGACTCTAAACGTCGCCCCCATATGGCAGGTAGCTCAGCTTCTAGGTCTTTAAGTAATGCCTGCACGTAGGCTTTTTCTGGGAGGTCGTCGGTAATTTGGTGAGAGTTGAAGTCGCAGTAAGGACATTTTTTAACACACCAAGGAATGTGAATATACAGGCTGAGAGGAATGGGTGTCATTGAATTTCCAGCAGTTCTTCTAAAGTGATGAGGTTACTTAAATCGACAAAGTTTTTAACACTGAGGGTTTCTGCTCTGGCGCTAGGATTGATGCCTACTGCTTCTATTTGCTCGCTCGTGAAGAATTTTTTTAGTGTGTTGCGTAGTGTTTTTCGACGCATTGAAAAGGCTTGGGTAACTACTTTAGAGAGTACGTTTATATCATTTGCTAAATAAGGTTTTTCTTCCCATGGTTGTAAGAGAATAACGGCTGAGTCTACTTTAGGCGGAGGGTTAAAAGCCTCTGGTCCAACATAAAATAGGTATTCCGTTTTACAATAATACTGCACCATGACGGATAAGCGTCCGAAGGTTTTACTACCAGGTTGTGCTGTCATTCTATCGACCACTTCTTTTTGTAACATAAAGTGCATATCTTGGATATATTCTTGATATTGAAGTAAATGGAAGATGAGTGGGGTGGATATATTGTAAGGAAGATTGCCGACAATGCGCATTTTTTGTGTGTCTTTAAGCAGGTCTGCAAGGTCAAACTTTAAGGCATCTATACTATGAATGGTTAAGCGGTCGCCAGCTAGTTGCTGTAAATGCTTAATCACATCACGGTCAATTTCAATGACTTCCATATGCTTGATATGCTCAAGCAAGGGGAAGGTAAGCGCGCCCATACCAGGACCAATTTCAATGATTTGTTGCTCATCTTTAGGATTTATATATTGGATGAGTTTATGGATAACCCCATGATCCTGTAGGAAGTGCTGTCCAAAGCGTTTTTTTGTACGGTATTCTTGTGACATAGTTTTTATAGACTAAATAATGGGGAGGGAATCGTAGAGTAACGTATTTGCTGTATCTTTCGCAAAATAAAAAGCCCCCTTTGTTCGGCTACTGGAACAAAGGGGGCTTGGAGTTGTTTGAGGTTAGGGATGGTGTAATAATAAACTTACCAATTATTACGCCGTCCCTTAGGAATGAGCACGAAATAAGTTCCCGATCTTATAACGCAGAATTTTTATTT
>CAZQTJ010000156.1:0-5378 GCA_964596035.1 uncultured Cocleimonas sp.
TTACTCAATAGTTTGTTGGTTTTTCTGATAAGCGTGGAAAAATTTATCATAAAGGGACATGACACGTTTTACGTAGGTTTTTGTTTCTTTGTATGCAGGGACTTCTCCCTTGAAGCGTTTTACAGCGCCTTCTCCTGCATTGTATGCGGCAATAGTCGATACAACATTGCCTTGATAGCGGTCTAGTAAATAGCGTAAGTAACGAGTACCTGCCTGAATATTATTTGTCGGGTTGGTGAGGTCGATAATGCCAAAGCGTTTAGCAGTTGCTGGCATCAGTTGCATTAGTCCGGTAGCCCCTTGAGGGGAGATAATAGTGGGTTTAAAGCAACTTTCGGTGGTTATAATCGAGCGGATGAGGGCGGCGCTAATACCATATTGGGAGCTGGCTTCGGTGATTGCTTGATTATAAGGCTTTGATTTTTTACGCAGGGTTTTCAAGCTATGTTGGGAGCAGTGCTTTAGCTTATTCTTTTTTGATATGGATTTTTTAGGATTGGTGTTTAGAGATAAGGTTTCTATTTTTTTATTGATGTCGGATAATTTTATATCGTCGACGATTACTTGAGTTTCATTGCTATTTTCTGCAAAGGCAATAGAGCTTGTAAAGAGAAGTAGGGCAAGTATTATTTTCATCGATTGTTTTCTCTGTCGGCAAACCATTGTTTTTCCATTGCAACTAATTGCTCCATTTCTTCTTGAGTAAAGCCAGCTTGTAGGCGTGCTTCGGTATGAAATGGCGCACGAAGTGGTGCACCCATATATTTGATGAGAAGTTTTCTAAAGGTTGTTTCAGCATTTAGGTTTTGCTTTTCACAACAATAATGAAACCATTTGGACCCAATGGCAACATGACCGATTTCATCGCGCAGAATAATGCTTAGAATATCAACTGTTTTTTGATCTCCTACTTTTTCTAATCGCTCCATCATGCCTGGGGTTACATCCAGCCCTCTTGCTTCTAATACGCGAGGGACTAATGCCATGCGAATTAATACATCATGGTCTGTTTTAACTGTCATTTCCCAAAGTCCGTTATGCGCCAGCATATCGCCATAATGATGACCCATTTCTTTGAGTCGGTCACGAAGTAAGCTAAAGTGATAAGCCTCTTCTGATGCAACTTGTAGCCAATCGGTATAAAAATCAGTCGGCATCTTTTGAAAGCGATAAACAGCATCCAGCGCGAGATTGATAGCGTTAAATTCAATATGGGTGATAGCATGAATTAAATTGGCTCGACCAATTTCTGAGCTTAATTTACGGTGTTTTAGTTTTTTAGGTGATACCAGTTCTGGTTTTTTTGGACGACCAGGAATAGGGATCGTTTTGATAGGGTAAGTGTTAGCAGGGAATTGATTGATTTTTTGCTGAGAATATAAAGCATCAACTAGATGAAGTTTTAATGCAATGTTGGGTTCCATGAGTGCTTGATAAGCAAGTTGATGAATATTCATGGAAGGGAGTATATTTGTTTTTGAAAAAATTGTTTATACTTTTTGGCATCCATCATATATTTAAAAAGTAGTTTACACTTTTGTAGACCGTATGAAGTTTACGCAATACGGGATAGCGCGTTGCTACGACCATCCGTATTCCGCTTAGGCTACATACGGGCTACGAAAATAGCCAATAATAGTGTAAAGCGAGGTATGAAAGAAGCCTTCTTTCATGCAAATTTCTATACGTTAAAGGATGATCCGCATCCGCAGGTTGTTGTTGCATTAGGGTTGCGTATAACAAACTGAGAACCTTCTAAACCTTCAGTGTAGTCAATGTCTGCACCTATTAGGTATTGAAAGCTCATAGGGTCGATGAGTAAGGTAACGCCGTCATTGGTTACACTCGTATCGCCATCATTGAGGTTTTCATCAAAGGTAAAGCCGTACTGGAATCCAGAGCAACCACCGCCTGAAACAAAAACACGAAGTTTTAGATTGTCATTTTGTTCTTCTTCAATAAGCGTTTTTACTTTTGCTGCGGCTGCATCTGTAAAATTGAGCGGAGCATCAGAAGGGCTAACTGTTTCAACTGCTGTTTGTGCGGACATAATATTTCTCCTAAATTGATTGTTACTTGCTTAGGGACGACGCAATAATAAAATTGTCAATTATTGCGCAGAATTTTTGCCCCTACTCAAATGACCTCAAAAGACGCATAGTTATTCTATGCAACGATTTGATACCATTTGAGTAGGGGCGAAAAGACAAGTAAGAATGGTAAGTTTATTGTTGGGTCGTCCCTTAACATGGTATCTAACTCTACTCCATCATGCGAGTAATCTGACAATCTACATTGATATAAGTAAGTGGACACACAATAAATCTAACCTTGTTTTCATTCATTAGGCATTTGTGTTTCTGGATCATCACCTTTGTTAGATGATTCTATTGCAGTTTCAACTACTTCGTTAAGTTCTTGATGCATGAGTTTGCCATTAACACCAGCGCCTACCGCCATTTCTAATAAATTGTAGTGTAGATCACCATTTATGCGGGCTTTTGGATGTAATTCAACTTTTTTTGTTGCAATCACATTGCCATCAATATGTCCATTGGCATATATTTTAGCAGCATGAACATCTCCAATAATACGCCCTTTTTCACCCAATATAAGTGTGGATTCAGGGTCTTCGGAATAAAGGTTGCCTTCGATTGCGCCATCGACACTAAAAGCACCTGTAAAACTGATGTCGCCAACAATATTAACATTGCCGCCGATCCATGTTTCAATTTTAGGCTTATCCTGCGCCTCTTCTGAAACAGTCTTTACTTTCTTGGTTTTTCGAGCTTTTTTGCCAAACATCATCTTCTCCCTCCTTTGGATGCTTTATTACTACGGTAATAAAGCAGGTTGCATCAATGCAGTTGTTTCATCAAAGCCGAGCATTAAATTCATATTTTGAACGGCTTGTCCTGCGGCACCTTTGACTAAATTATCAATAACGGATAGCACCACAATACGTGACCCAGTCGTTGGGCGGTGTGGGGATATTCGGCACATATTAGAGCTTTTTACCGAGCGAGTTTCAGGGTGAGATCCTTCTGGTAACACATCGACAAAAGCTTCATTCGCATAAAAGTCCTCATATAAAGTTTGTAAATTCGGTGTTGCTTTCGCCCCATTTAATTCTTTAAGGTAAAGCGTAGCATGTATGCCACGAATAATAGGCAGTAAATGAGGCGTAAAGTTAAGATCAACTGTTTCCCCGCAGGCTAATGATAAAGTTTGTGCTATTTCAGGCTGATGTCGATGACCATCAACAGCATAGGCTTTAAAGCTCTCGCCTGCCTCACTCAGTAAAGTGCCCACATTGGCTTGCCGACCTGCGCCACTGATGCCTGATTTTGTATCGGCGATAATATCATCAAGGTGAATATTTCCTGATGAGATTAATGGCAGAAGGCCTAAAGTTACCGCTGTTGGGTAGCATCCAGGGTTAGCGACTAAGCGAGCATTTTTAATTAGCTGACGATTAATTTCTGGTAGACCGTAGACTGCTTCTTCTACAAGCTCAGGGCAAGCGTGCGTCATGCCATACCATTTACTCCAGACATCAATGTCTTTAATGCGAAAATCAGCTGCTAAATCAATGACTTTTGTTCCTGCTTCTAACAGTTCAGCCGTTTGTTTCATTGCAACGCCATTAGGTGTCGCAAAGAAAACAAGATCACAATCTGCCAGTTCATCACTCTTAGGGTCACTAAAACATAGGTCGATAAAACCGCGTAAATTAGGAAACATGGCATCAACACGTAGTCCAACGTTTGAGCGTGATGTGACAAATGAAATGTCTACCTGAGGGTGTGTTGCAAGAATTCTGAGTAATTCAACACCTGTATAGCCTGTTGCACCAACAATGCCTATTTTTTTCATAGTATTTGATCTTTAAGGTAATCCTGAATCCGTGAGGTCATTACGGCACAGGACGCATTGACCTCATGGATTCAGGATAATGAAGGGAAAGCCTAAATAGTAGCTTCTATTGCGGTTGTTGCTGTCTATTTAATATATCTTTAACAAGTAATGGTTTTAGTTCTTTCATTGCCGTTTCGTAAACTTGGCGTTTAAAATAAACAACTGCTTGTGTGGGGTAGGCATAATCAACCCAGCGCCAACCATCAAACTCAGGAATTTTCGTTGCACGTAAGTTGACGCTGTCGTCTGAGCACATTAAGCGTAATAAAAACCAGCGTTGTTTTTGACCAATACAGGTCGGGTTTGAGCGTTGACGAATCATATGTTTAGGTAGGCGATAACGTAACCAGTCTTGTGTACAACCAATGACTTCAACGTGTTTGGCTAATAATCCTGTTTCTTCATGTAACTCTCTATACATTGCTTCAAGAGGTGTTTCACCAGGGTCTATGCCGCCTTGAGGGAACTGCCAAGATGTTTGACCAATTCTTTTACCCCAAAATACTTCGCCATCGCAATTTGCAAGGATGATGCCAACATTGGCTCTAAAACCTTCCTTATCAATCACAATAGTTCTCCAAAAAATTTTTAGAAATCTTTAACTGAGCTTGAGTGAAAGCTTATTCACTCAATATTTTGGGAAGGCGAGAAAGGGGGCGTGCGATTTTCTTTTGCTTTCTATCAAGCTCCAGCTCAGACAAAGATTTCATTGTTATATATAATGTCCGCATTCTTCCATATCGGGAGTGAATCATCAAATTTAAAGCGTTACAATCGCTCACTTTTTTACAATAATTTTTTATATTTTCAAGTGAAAAATTAATCACTTCTACTATTTAATGGTATATAAATATGACTTTAGCATTATTTGATCTTGATAATACCTTACTCAGTGGGGATAGTGATTATGAGTGGGGGCGTTTTTTAGTAACAAAAAAGTTGGTCGATGAGGTGGAATATGAGGCGGCTAATGTTCGTTTTTATGAGCAATATAAGCAAGGGAAATTAGATATACATGAATTTTCTGCCTTTAGTTTTAAGCCATTGTCGATGAGAAGCATGGAGGAGTTGAACGAGCTACATCAAGAGTTTATGCAAGAGGTGATTTCTCCTTTGATGGGAGATAAGGCAAAGTCATTAGTAGAGCGTCATCGTCAAAAAGGGCATACTTTGATAGTTATCACGGCGACGAATAGTTTTATAACAGCACCCATTGTAAAAGCATTTGGTATTGATCATTTACTTGCAACAGAGCCAAAAATAAGAAAGGGGCGTTACACAACAGAAGTTAATGGAACACCTTGCTTTCATCAGGGGAAAGTTGCGCGCCTTGATGCTTGGTTAGCCGAAAACAATCGTTCATTAGAAGGTAGCTATTTTTACAGTGATTCGCATAATGACTTACCGTTACTAGAAAAAGTCACCTTTCCTGTCGCTATTGATCCTGATGAAAAATTAGA
>CAZQTJ010000157.1:0-5350 GCA_964596035.1 uncultured Cocleimonas sp.
TAAACCAATATCTTACGCCCTGTTATCCGCATTGACCTCACGGATTCAGGTATTAGATTCAGTATTGAACAGGCTTGGGTAGGGTGGGTAGTGTTTTGCCTACATTTGATGGGCAGAGAAGATTGCCCACACTACATGAATAAAAATAGCATTTTTCAATCAATATAAATCAATCATGAGTAGAAAAAAATTGCCAAAATGAGTTTTTTCATTTTGGCGAAGGTATTGAAACCGTATTGATATGCTTGAAACATACCAACACCAGCAAGTCTTATTTTAGACTTGCTGGTTTAACGTTATGATTTTGCTTTGATATAAACTATAGCGTCTTCAATTTTCGTCTCAAAGACATTAGTACAACCTTCATCTGGTGCGATTGCTTCGCCACTATCTAGTTGTATTTTCCAGTTATGCAAAGGACAGGTTACGGTTGTTCCATGAACTATACCTTGTGATAACGGGCCTTTTTTGTGCGGGCATTCGTCTTTTAGTGCAAAGACTTTATCTTCGCTATTGCGAAAAACGGCTATTGTCATGCCGTCTACTGCTACAGTTCTTGCGCCTAGTACTGGAATTTCTTCTAGCTTGGCTACTTTCATCCAATCATTCATTTTTGTTTTACCTAAGTATGTATTCTTTGGGTTTATACTCGGATAACAGGTAAACTATCCCGCCTATCCGAGCGACACTTGTCGCTTATGAGGTGACTTTAATCGTCTGAAATTCATGCGCGTCTTTGCCTTCTGCCGCTGCTTTCCAAGGATCTATTTGTGCATATTTTTGTGATTCCAAGAAGCGCGCATGGAGTTCTTTACGCTGTGCTTCGTCTTCTAACGCGTCTTTAATTTTCTGCAATCCTACACGCTCGACCCAAGGCGCAGTACGCTCTAGGTAAATAGCATCTTCACGATAGAGTTGGCAATAAGCGCCTGTCCATTCGATGACTTCTTCTTCGGTTGTGACTTTGGTAAGGAAGTCGGTAACGCGCACTTTAATACCGCCATTTCCTGCAACGTGCAATTCGTAACCAGAGTCTACACAGACGACACCGATATCTTTAATGGTTGCTTCGGCACAGTTACGCGGACAGCCTGATACGGCTAGTTTGAATTTATGTGGCATCCAAGAACCCCATGTGAGCTCTTCGAGTTTTACGCCTAAACCTGTTGAGTCTTGTGTTCCCATACGACACCATGTATCACCTACGCAGGTTTTAACGGTACGCATGGCTTTTCCGTAAGCGTGCCCTGAAACAAAACCCGCGTCAGATAAATCTTTCCAAATCAGAGGTAGTGTTTCTTTTTTGATACCAAACATGTCAATACGTTGTCCGCCTGTGACTTTCATTTCAGGGACATTATATTTATCGGATACATCAGCAATCGCACGTAAATCTTTTGCGGTACACATACCACCAAACATACGGGGAACGACAGAATAAGAGCCATCTTTTTGGATATTACCGTGAGCGCGCTCGTTGATGAAGCGTGATTGCGGATCATCGTAACCAGGATATTCACAGAGTAAATAATAGTTAAGCGCCATACGGCAACTTGGACAACCATCTGGTGTGTTCCAGTTTAGATGCTTGCGAATAGCTTCTTGCGTTTTGAAACCTTCTGAGCGCATTACACCACGCACTTCTTCGTGTGAGTGCTCTGTACAGCCACACATGCCTTTTTTACTTGGCGCTGTTTCAAAGTCACTTCCTAATGTATGTGCAAGGAGTGACTCGACTAAACCAGTACATGACCCACAAGAGGATGATGCTTTGGTATGCGCCTGCACTTCTTCGAGTGTGAATAATTTTTTATCGGAAATAGCATTAACGATTTCACATTTTGTGACACCGTTACAACCACAAATTTCTGCATCGTCAGGCAGTAGCGCAACACGGTCTTCATCACCATGTCCTGAGTCGCCCAAATGCGCTTGTCCAAACAGAATGGTTTTACGAAAATCTGTAATGTCCGTGCCTTCTTTTAGTAATTGGAAGTACCATGTGCCATCAACAGTATCGCCATAAAGTACACAGCCAATAACTTTATTGTCTTGAATTACTAGTTTTTTATAAGTGCCTGATGCTTCATCATGGAGTACTAACTCTTCCGTACCATCACCGCCTGAGAAGTCACCCGCAGAGAATAAGTCGATGCCTGTTACTTTCAATAAGGTTGATGTAACTGAGCCTTCATAGCGTCCTATACCGATTTCGGCGAGATGATTTGCTGCTACTTTTGCCATCTCAAACAAGGGGGCAACTAAGCCATAAGTTAAACCGCGATGCTGTACACACTCACCTACCGAATAAATATTAGGGTCGAAAGTTTGTAGCGTATCGTTAACGACTAAGCCGCGTTCACAATGTAAACCTGCTTCTTGTGCGAGTTCAAAATTAGGCTTGATACCGACCGCCATTACCACAAGGTCCGCGCTGATGGTTTCGCCATTTTTGAATTTAAGCCCCTGAACACGATCACCACCGATGATTTCATCCGTTGCGGTTTCCATCAAGAATTTCATGCCTTTTTCTTCGAGCGATTTTTTCAACATGGCAGAGGCAGGTTTGTCGAGTTGACGTTCCATTAAAGCATCCAATAGATGCACAACAGTAACATCCATACCTTGCTTCATTAAACCATTCGCAGCTTCAAGCCCTAATAGACCGCCTCCAATAACGACGGCTTTTTTATAGTTTTTAGCAGCATCTATCATGGTATCGACATCGGATATATCACGAAAACCAATCACCCCTTCTTTGTCTGCACCAGGAAGTGGCAACATAAAAGATAATGAACCCGTCGTGATGAGTAGCTTGTCATAAGGCGTTTCTGAACCATCAGCAGCAATCACTTTTTTGCCAACACGGTCTATTTTTGTCACCTTTATACCTTTATTGAGCGTGATATTATTATCAATATACCATTGCTCTTCATTTAGCATAATCTCTTCAACAGTTTTCTCGTCTGCTAATACTGGCGAAAGCATAATACGATTGTAGTTGCCATATGGTTCATCACCAAAGACCGTTATATTGTATTTTTCTGGCTCAAGTTTTAATAACTCTTCGACAGTACGCATGCCTGCCATGCCATTTCCGATAACTACTAAATTTTTCATTTTTCTCGACCCCTGATTAAGTCTGCAATACGGTTTGTTGATATTAATAATAGGTTAAGCAATAAACATGCCAAAGATGATGCCGCTAGATTTGACGGAGATTTGTTAGCTTCATTTGACGTTAAGTAGGGTCGTCGCTATAGATGCCGCCCCCTCAAAGGTAAGTTTTTATTATCTTTCGCTATATTTCAGTGCATTATAATATACTGATGTTTATTTTTAGTGCAATATTATATATCTCATTATACTTTTACTCGCCTTATCTATAACGAGTCTTAGGACGTATAAAACAATATGACATAAACCTTACATAAATCATGATTATTAAGTTGGCATGGTATTTGCTTTGAGCTTAATAGCTACAAATATCTTCAATCAATTAAGTAGGAGGCATGATAAATCTAACAAAATTTCGCGATTTATTAGATTCATTCTACCCTCTCACTTACCCACACAAGGATCTTCTCATGTCAGAACGGCTCAATATTTTCAACTTTGGTAAAGCAAATATCCGCATTTTGCACTACACATGGTTTGCTTTTTTTATGACGTTTGTTGTATGGCTAAGTTTAGGACCAATGATGCCCTTTATACAGGAATCCCTTGGTTTAACAGACCAACAAGCAAAGGTACTGTTAATCCTCAATGTTGCTATGACCATTCCCGCGAGAATTATCGTCGGTATGTTGGTTGATAAGCTTGGCCCTCGCATTATGTTTACCAGTATTTTAATATTGGGCGGCTTAATTAGCATCACCTTTGCTTGGGCAGATAGTTACGAAAAACTAGCAGTACTACGTTTTTTATCAGGGTTTATTGGTGCAGGTTTTGTGGTAGGTATTCGCATGATTGGCGAGTGGTTTCCTGCTAAGCAAACAGGTATCGCACAAGGTATTTATGGTGGCTGGGGTAATTTCGGCTCTGCTGGTGCGGCTTTATCGTTGCCTTTTATTGCGGCTAATTTTGGCGGTACTGATGGCTGGCGTTATGCGATTACCTTTGCCAGTCTTGCAGCGATTACCTACGGTACGGTGTACTATTTTTTAGTTAGCAATACACCGAAAGGCTCGACTTACTTCAAGCCAAAGAAAACAGGTGCAATGGAAGTCACCAGTGGCTTTGATCTTGTTTTATATATGCTGATGAATATCCCGCTATTTTTAGCACTGGCGGTATTAACATGGAAACTATCACCCGCCAAAATGGGCTTGATTTCTGATGTGGCAAGTTACTCTATTTATATTGCTTTAATAGCGATATACCTATTACAAGTCTGGAAAATCTGGCAGGTGAATTCACATATATTAAAAGAGCCTGTTCCCGCAATGCAACGCTATAAATTCAAACAAGTAGCGATTCTTGACTGGGCTTATTTAATCACCTTTGGAACAGAGCTTGCGGTCGTTTCAATGCTCGCGATGTTCTACGTTGAATGGTTTGATTTACCCAAAGTCACGGCGGCTTTATTAGCAGGCGTATACCCTGTGATTAACTTATTTGCACGCCCTGGTGGTGGCTGGATTAGTGATAAAATTGGACGTAAAAAAACCCTAATGATTGTCTTTGCAGGCATATCTGCTAGCTTTTTGCTATTAGGTTTTGTCAACCAAACATGGTCTATCGGTCTAGTTGTTGCCATGACGATTATTGGTGGTATTTTCTCCAAAGCAGGCTCTGGCGCAGTATACGCAATGGTTCCTCTAATTCAGCGTCGTATGACAGGACAAATTGCAGGTATGGCAGGCGCATTTGGTAATGTGGGTGCTGTTATTTTCTTAACCACCAACTCCCTAGTCAGCTATGACCAGTTCTTTATGTTCATTGGCATCTGCTCAGTGATCGTATTGACCTTAATTGTGCTCTTTTTAGAAGAGCCTAAAGGTCAGATAGCCGAGGTAATGGCTGACGGCACGGTTGAAATGATTGATATAAAATAATCATTATGTTCTTTATCTGCACAAGATTGTCGTAGATACTCACTCTTTTAGTGCAAATTAAAAGAGTAAGTAATGGAAAACCAAGATATTATTGAACATTTACGTGAAATGGCTAAGAAGCAAAGCAAGCCATCACAGATACTACGTTATCTGACTGTCGATTTAGAAATGACAGATCAAGTAAAGATAATGAAGCTTTTTAGTGAGGCATTTAATGTAACTCTTGGAGAAGTAACCATGATTACCGCGTGGTGGCACGAGGGTAGTGTGGAGTTAAATGACAATGATATTGA
>CAZQTJ010000158.1:0-5317 GCA_964596035.1 uncultured Cocleimonas sp.
AATAAAAATTCTGCGTTATAAGATCGGGAACTTATTTCGTGCTCATTCCTTAGCAAATAAAGAAGAAATCTTATTTTGGATAGATATTTTTATTTTATCACTTTGTCTTTCTAGTATCGTTCGTCTCTTTGCTTTCATTTTTATTTCCTATTCTTGCAGTGTGCAGTAACAGCTATGAAATATCATTGAATACTTGATATGCTCTGTTCACAATAACAACCACGCAAGGTATCAATATGACAGTTCAGACCCCAATAATTCCTACTTTTTCTGTTCCTGTAACAGCGACGATAGAGTCGCTTAATCCTCATTATACAGCTGAGAAAAAACAAGAGCTTATTGCTGAAATTAAGCAACTTTTAAAAGAGCAGGATGCGGTGTTGGTGGCGCATTATTATGTGGAGGAAGATTTACAACGCCTAGCAGAGGAGACGGGGGGTTATGTTTCTGATTCTTTGGATATGGCTAAGTTTGGCAATGAACATTCCGCAAAAACATTGATTGTTGCGGGGGTGCGTTTTATGGGGCAGACGGCTAAAATATTGACACCTGAAAAGCGTGTATTGATGCCCACCTTAGAGGCTGAATGCTCCTTGGATTTAAGTTGTCCGATTGAAGAGTTTGCCCCTTTTTGTGATGATCACCCTGATCATACAGTTGTTGTGTACGCGAATACCAGTGCAGAAGTAAAGGCACGCGCAGACTACGTGGTGACTTCGAGTATTGCGGTTGACTTGGTGACATGGTTAGGCAAACAAGGCAAAAAAGTATTGTGGGCTCCCGACAAGCACTTGGGGAATTATATTGAGAAAGTGACAGGTGTAGAAATGGTACGTTGGCAGGGGAGTTGTATCGTGCATGAGGAGTTTAAGACGCGCTCTTTGGGGGATTTAGTGGGGAAATACCCCGATGCAGGAGTGTTAGTGCATCCTGAGTCACCACAAGAAATTATTGCGTTAGCCGATGCGGTTGGTTCGACGACGCAAATTATCAAAGCTGCTCAGACTATGCCAAACAAGCAGTTTATCGTTGCTACCGATAAAGGCATCTTCTATAAAATGAAACAAGCAGCACCCGATAAAGAGTTTATTGCAGCCCCCACACATGGAGAGGGCGCAACCTGTGTTAGCTGTGCGCATTGTCCTTGGATGGCAATGAATGGCTTGCATAATTTATTGCATGTGTTGAAAACAGGTGAAAATGAGGTGTTTGTTGAAGAGGATGTGCGGGTGAAGGCATTGCAATCAACCCAGAGAATGCTGGATTTTGCTCGTGATTATTTATGATTTTCTTATGATTTGGTTTTGTAACAGGTGTTCTACTGCTAGATAAACTTCTATAGAGGGGAGTCATCAATTTGATGATGGCGTATTAGGAGTGCAAGTTTTGGCTTGCACTCCTGCTTGTTCCTTAGGTGGTGCTAAGACAGCTCTCCATGACATTTCTTGTACTTCTTGCCCGATCCACAAGGGCATGGCTCATTACGCCCTACCTTCTTTTGTTCATGCTTAAATGGCTTCATGGCTTGAGGGTTTAATTCTATCTCCTCTGAGTGACCTAGCGGACTGTTAGCGTCTGCATGTAGGAACTCCATTTCCCTTTGTTGTGCTGCCTCGTAACTTTCTTCTAGCGCGTCAACTTCTTCAGGCATGGTAATTTCTAAGCGAGCGAGATATACAATTACATCGTGTTTTATGTTGTTGAGTAAGTCTTCAAACAGCTCGAAAGCTTCACGTTTGAATTCTTGCTTTGGGTTTTTCTGTGCGTATCCGCGTAATGCAACGGCCTGACGAAGGTAATCAACAGAAGCTAAATGCTCTTTCCATTGTGTATCAAGCACATGCAGCATGACATCACGCTCTAAACGACGCATACTTTCTGAGCTGATTAACTCTTCTTTGGCTTTAAGAGAGCTTGTTAAGGCGGCATGGATGCGTTCGATTAGGGTGTCTTCATAAAGATTGTCGTCCTCATCTAACCACGCTTGCACGTCAATGTCTAAGGCCAGCTCTTCTTTGAGTGCGGCAGTTAAGCCTTTGATGTCCCATTGCTCATCAAGGCTTCCTTGTGGGATATATTTTCCAACTAGGTTTTCGACCACATCTTCTGCTAATGCTTCAATGGTTTCGCTAACATCCGATGCCTCAAGTAATTCTGAGCGTTGTTCGTAGATAACTTTACGTTGGTCGTTGGCAACATCATCATATTCAAGTAAGTTTTTACGAATATCGAAGTTGTGCCCTTCTACTTTACGTTGCGCATTTTCGATAGACTTGGAAACTATTTTGGCTTCAATAGCTTGTCCTTTTTCCATACCTAAGCGTTTCATGATGGATTTTACTTTGTCGGAAGCAAAGATACGCATCAGGTTGTCTTCTAATGATAAGAAGAAGCGCGATGTGCCAGGGTCTCCTTGACGACCGGAACGACCACGTAGCTGATTGTCAACACGACGGGACTCATGACGTTCTGTGCCGATAATGTGTAAACCACCTGCTTTGAGAACAATGTCGTGTCGTTTTTGCCATTCGGCTTTAACGCTATCGACGGCTTTTTTATCAGGGTTGTCTCCTAGTGCCTTGATAACCGCATCAAGAGAGCCACCGAGTACAATATCTGTTCCACGACCTGCCATATTGGTTGCTATGGTAATTGCGCCAGGGCGACCTGCGTTTTCTATAATGTGTGCTTCACGTTCATGTTGTTTTGCATTTAAAACTTCATGTTTAATATTGGCTTTTTTTAGCAGTCCTGATAGTAGCTCGGATGTTTCAATAGAGGCTGTACCCACTAAGGTCGGTTGCTGTTTTTTCGATGCGTGTTGAATGTCTTTTACGATAGCGTCGTATTTTTCTTCTTCCGACATATAAATCAAGTCATTGCCATCTTCACGAATCATTGGTTTGTTAGTCGGGATGACAACAACCTCAAGATTGTAAATGTCGTTTAATTCAAAGGCTTCGGTGTCGGCTGTACCTGTCATGCCCGATAGTTTTTTGTATAAACGGAAGTAGTTCTGAAAAGTGATTGAAGCCATTGTTTGGTTTTCTGGCTTTATTTCTACGCCTTCTTTCGCTTCAACCGCTTGATGTAAGCCATCTGACCAGCGTCTTCCTGGCATGGTGCGACCCGTAAATTCATCGACAATCACGATTTCGCCATTGCTTATGATGTAGTCTACATTTATCTCAAACAATGCATTAGCGCGTAAGGCTGAGTTTAAGTGATGTAAAATTGAGATGCTGGCGGTGTCGTATAAGCCTTCGGACTCATTGAGTATGCCTGCTTCGCGTAATAGTTTTTCTGCTGTTTCATGACCCTCATCGGTTAAGAAAATCTGTTTGGATTTTTCATCAATACTATAATCCCCAGGTCCTTCTTCGTCATCTTTTGCTTGTGGAGTGAGCTTAGGAACAATAGAGTTAATAGCCGTGTAAAGCTCAGATGAGTTTTCAGCTTGCCCTGAGATAATAAGTGGTGTTCTGGCTTCATCAATTAGGATGGAGTCTACTTCGTCAATAACAGCAAAGTTTAAGCCACGTTGTACGCGCTCTTCTAAGGTGAATGCCATGTTGTCGCGTAAATAATCAAAACCAAATTCATTGTTGGTTCCGTAGGTAATATCCGCAGCATAGGCAGCTTGACGTTCATCGTGTGGCAGTTGGCTGATGATAACGCCTGTCGTTAAGCCAAGGAAACTGTAAAGTTTCGACATAGATTCAGCATCACGCTGTGCTAAATAATCGTTCACAGTGATAACGTGAACGCCATCGCCAGATAAAGCGTTTAAATAAACCGCCAGTGTTGCAACCAGTGTTTTACCTTCCCCTGTTTTCATTTCGGCTATTCTGCCGTCATGTAATACCATGCCGCCTATCATTTGTACATCATAGTGGCGCATACCCATTACGCGGACGCTGGCTTCACGCACAACGGCAAAGGCTTCTGGGATTAAGCTATCTAATTCAGCGCCTTGAGTGAGGCGTTCTTTAAATTCAGCGGTTTTCGCTTGTAATTGCTCATCACTTAATGAGGAGTATTCGTCTTCGTAGGTATTTATTTTTGTTGTTGTTTTTAAATATGCTTTAACGAGGCGGTCATTGCGACTACCGAAGAGTTTTTTGGCAACTGCTCCAATCATGATGTTTTTTTCTCCCCGTTTTATTAACGGAATTTATAAGTGTTCTATCTACTGTTTAAATTAACAGGTGGATACAAAATTATATTTATTAGTAGCGAAAGTCGTGTGGACTGCACTAAAAAATAGCTCTGTTGAGTTTGATAGCAATAGTTTAGTGAGGAGTTATAGCCCCTTAGCAATAACTCTATAAACTAACGTTGTTAGCATTGGGGAGTTTTGCTTAAAGACAAGTTTATGCGTCGAAAATAGCTAAAACTACGTACTGTTAGTAAACCACCAAGCAACCTATTACTCCATCAAACCAATGTTGATGGAGCACTATTATATTACATTTATCTCACTATATTTAGCCTTAACGGTATAACACCATTATTTTTAATCATGTACGTTAGGGTTTTTGATGGTTTTTCTATTCCTATGGAGGAAAGAAGAGCCTGCAAGTTAAAAGAGTTGTCAAGTTTTTAAAGGGTTGTATTTGCCATAAAAAAATTAAATTATCAATTTCTGAAATATTGACTAGGTTTAGAAGGCTTTACTGCGTATTTCTTTTGGGAATGAATGTCTGAAAATTAATGGAAGGTTATTTTTACTTGAGAAATTTTATAAGGAGATAAATTTTTGAAAAAGCAACAGATGGGTTGGCGTGAATGGGTGGCGCTACCTGATTTAAACCTACCTGCTATTAAGGCAAAAATAGATACGGGGGCGCGAACTTCCGCATTACATGCTTTTAAGGTGGAGAAAATACAATTAAATGGTTGTGAGTCAGTCAGGTTTTCTTTGCATCCTATTCAGCGCAATAGAGATGTTGTCATAGAATGTGAAGCGCCTTTGTTGGATGAGCGCGCAGTGTGTAATTCTGGGGGGATATGGGAGAAGCGTTACGTGATACAGAGTCACCTTGCTATAGGCGGTCGTCAGCTTCCTATAGACATCACGCTAACGGATCGTGACAATATGCGTTTTAGAATGCTGATAGGACGTCAGGCATTACAACAATACAGCCACCTTCTTATTGACCCTTCTCGCTCTTATTTGGCGGGTGCTAATGATATTAGCTTAAAAAAACTTGAACGACTTTATGGCGTTGTGCAAAATCAATCCTCGCAATTTATTTAAGTGAGCTTAGGAATGAGCACGAAATAAGTTCCCGATCTTATAACGCAGAATTTTTAT
>CAZQTJ010000159.1:0-5272 GCA_964596035.1 uncultured Cocleimonas sp.
TGACTAATAATAAATAATATGCAATAAACAAACACCCTAGTATTTTTATATATTAGGGTGTTTGTTTATTTATTATCCTTCTGAGGATATTTCTCAAATAACCTCATGATGTTACAAATTTACAACCATTAATCTCAATAAGTAGCTATAATAGCGTCCCGCAGTGTATTTCTACATCTGTATCCTCTTAAAAACCAAGTGATTATATGGGCGTTAAAGTAAAAATTTGTGGTATAACTTCGGTCAAAGATGCTTTGGCGGTGGCTTATTCTGGGGCTGATGCGATTGGCTTGGTTTTTTATCCTAATAGCTCACGTAATATTTCAATCGAACAAGCTGTAGAAATTTGCGCGGTGTTGCCGCCTTTTATTACGGTGGTTGGCTTGTTTTTAGATGCTGATAAAACAACTGTTGCGACTATTTTAGAGCAAGTTCCTCTCAATATTTTACAATTTCATGGTTCTGAGTCGCCAGAATATTGCCGTAGTTTCAATCATCCTTATATGAAAGCTGTTGGTATGATCGGGCTTGATGATTTTACGAGCTATGCCGAGCAATATCCTGATAGCAAAGCGTTTTTAGTCGATGCTCATGCGCCTGGTGCGGCGGGCGGTACAGGAAAAACGTTTAACTGGGACGATGTTCCTTGTGACTATCCAAAGCCGATCATCCTTGCAGGTGGTTTAAATCCTGATAATATTGCCGCTGCTATTTTATCAACCTCTGTTTATGCGGTTGATTTGAGTAGTGGTGTTGAGATCCTTCCTGGGATAAAAAGTGAAGAGAAAATTACAGCATTAATGCAAGAGGTAAAGCGCGTTGAGCAACAATAATGAGATAGATTTTAGTTCCTTTGATTGGAATAGTATGCCTGATGAGAACGGGCATTTTGGTCCTTACGGTGGATGCTTTGCAGCTGAAACGTTAATGGAGGCAATTGAAGACTTGCGTGATGCCTATGAAACATTAAAAAATAATGATGACTTTCAAGCGGAGTACGATAAAGATCTCAAATATTATGTGGGTCGTCCTAGCCCGCTTTATCATGCTGAACGTTGGTCTAAAGAACTAGGTGGCGCACAAATTTACCTTAAACGCGAAGATTTAAACCATACAGGCGCACATAAGGTTAATAATACCATCGGGCAAGCTTTACTGGCTAAACATATGGGTAAGCCACGTATTATTGCGGAGACGGGCGCAGGGCAACATGGTGTTGCAACAGCAACTATTGCGGCTCGTTTAGGGCTTGAGTGTGTGGTTTATATGGGTGAGGTTGATGTTGCTCGTCAAGCACCTAATGTTTACCGCATGAAGCTACTCGGTGCTGAGGTTCGCCCTGTTACTTCTGGCTCAAAAACACTGAAAGATGCTTTAAATGAAGCGATGCGTGATTGGGTAACTAATATTGATGATACCTTTTATTGTATTGGTACGGTTGCAGGGCCTCATCCTTATCCTGCGATGGTGCGTGATTTTCAAGCCATTATAGGACGCGAAGCACGACAGCAAATACAAGAACAAACAGGACGCTTAGCCGATGCTTTAGTCGCTTGTATTGGGGGTGGCTCGAATGCTATCGGCTTATTCCATGAGTTCTTAAAAGATAGCGATGTTGCAATGTACGGTGTTGAGGCTGCGGGTCATGGCTTAGAAACAGGTGAACATGCTGCGCCTTTATGTACCGCTAAACCTGGGGTGCTTCATGGTAATCGTATGTATTTAATGGCAGATGATGACGGTCAGGTGATAGAGCCTCATTCTATCTCTGCGGGTCTGGATTATCCTGGCGTAGGCCCTGAGCATTCATGGTTGAAGGATGTCGGTCGTGTCAATTATGTTGCTGTGACTGATGATGAAGCGATGGCAGCGTTTCACTCGCTTACGCGTATTGAAGGTATTATCCCCGCACTTGAAAGTAGTCATGCGCTCGCTTATGCCATAAAATTAGCGCCCACATTGTCAAAAGATCAAAGCATTATCGTCAATTTATCAGGACGTGGTGATAAAGATATTAATACCATCGCAGCACGAGAGGGAATTACCTTATGAACCGACTCGCTTCTTGTTTCGCAGGCTTAAAAGCCGAGAATAAAACCGCCTTAATTCCTTATATTACTGCTGGCGATTCTAATCCGAGCATCACCGTGCCATTAATGCATCGCATGGTTGAAGCTGGGGCGGATATTATAGAGCTTGGCATCCCTTTTTCTGATCCGATGGCGGATGGCCCGACCATTCAGCTTGCCTGTGAGCGCGCATTAGTTCATCACACTAGCTTGCGTGATGTTATTAAAATGACCGCGGAATTTCGTCAACAAGACCAAAGCACGCCTATTGTGTTTATGGGCTATCTTAATCCTGTGGAAGCAATGGGCTATCGCGATTTTTCACAAGCAGCATCGAAGGCGGGTGTTGATGCATTACTGACCGTTGATATGCCTCCCGAAGAAAGCCAAGCCTTAGTTGCGGAGTTAAATGAGCAGAATATCGACCCCATCTTTTTACTCTCGCCAACCACACAAGATGCACGTATCAAAAAGATTACGGCTGTTGGCAATGGTTTTCTCTATTATGTCTCACTAAAGGGTGTGACAGGCTCCAATGTTTTAGATGTTGATGAGGTCGAAAAACAAGTTGCTAAGATCAAACAATTTTCTGATCTACCTGTTGGGGTTGGCTTTGGTATTAAAAACGCAGAAACCGCAGCGACAGTGGCAGCGGTTGCAGATGCGGTTATTGTTGGTAGTGCTATTGTAAAAATTATTGAAAATAATGTTGATGATGCTGATACAATAATGAATGATATTGCAGATTTATTAAGCGGAATGCGTACCGCTATGGATAAAAATTAAATAACAAGGTAGTCATTATGAGCTGGTTTGAAAACTTAATCCCTTCACGAATCCGTACCGATAGCAAAACGGAGAAAAAGCGTGTTCCTGAAGGACTTTGGCATACTTGCTCTGCCTGTAATGCTGTTTTGTATCGCGCTGACCTTGAAAGAAACCGAGAAGTTTGTCCTAAATGTAATCACCACATGCGTATTAGCGCACGTCAGCGTATCGAATTCTTCCTTGATAAAGAAAATCGTGTCGAAATAGCGGACAATGTTAAGCCGATTGATATTTTAAAATTTAAAGATCAACAAAAATATAAAGATCGTTTGAGTAATGCTCAAAAAGCAACGGGAGAAACCGATGCTTTAGTCGTGATGAAAGGTCAAGTTCATGGTGTGCCTCTGGTTGTCGCTGCATTTGACTTTAAATTCATGGGTGGCTCTATGGGGTCGGTTGTTGGAGAGCGATTTGTGCAGGGCGTTAATGCTTGTATCCGCGAAAAAATCCCTTTTGTTGTCTTCTCTGCTAGTGGCGGGGCAAGAATGCAGGAAGCTTTGTTCTCTCTTATGCAGATGGCAAAAACCAGCGCGGCATTAACGAAACTAGCTGAGGCTGAGTTACCCTTTATCTCCGTTTTAACCGATCCAACAATGGGCGGTGTTTCTGCAAGTTTTGCTATGTTAGGTGACGTGCAAATAGCAGAACCGCGTGCTTTAATTGGTTTTGCAGGGCCGCGTGTTATCGAACAAACCGTGCGCGAAATATTACCAGAAGGTTTCCAACGCAGTGAGTTTTTGCTTGAAAAAGGTGCTATCGACAAGATAGTGAGTCGTAATGATATGCGCTGTGAAATCATTGATCTTCTCTGTATGTTGACGCATAAACCTCGCCCAGAAAGTATTGATACAGAAATTCAAGAACACGAAAATGTTGAACTGACGACTGAAGATAGCGTGGTTGAGGATAATAAAAATAAAGAAGAGCCAGCTGATAAGTAATTAAAGAACAATCCAGAAATAAAATGCTGTTTTTCCGTTAGGCTGTTTTTCATTAGGGTCGTATCCAACAAAAGCGACATAGTAATTCATATAGAACGAATGATGAATATGACTCTGCTGGAAAATAGCCTGTAGAAATTTATTTTGGGACAATTTCTAAATGACACGTAATTTATCTGAATGGCTACAATGGCAAGAGACCTTACACCTATCCAGTATCGACTTAGGTCTCAAACGTGTTCGTAAAGTAGCCCGCAATCTTAATCTCCTAACACTACCTTTTCCTGTTATCAGTGTTGCAGGTACTAATGGCAAAGGCTCTAGTACTGCCATGCTACAGTCTATCTATCAACAAGCAGGCTATAAAACAGGTGTTTATACCTCTCCTCATTTATTGCGTTATAACGAACGTATTACTATTAATAATGAACACGCTAGCGATAGGGCAATTTGTTCTGCTTTCGAAAAAATTAATATTGCACGAGATGATACCAGCCTTACTTATTTTGAATTTGGGACATTAGCTGCTGCTGTCTTATTTATCGAAGAAGACGTTGATGTTGCTATTTTTGAAGTGGGTTTAGGCGGGCGTTTAGATGCCGTCAATTTATGGGATGCAGATGTAGCACTCATCACCAGCATTGCTATCGACCATGAAAGTTGGCTAGGTAATAACCGTGATGGTATTGCGATAGAAAAATCAGGGATTATGCGCCACGGTAAACCTGTTATTTGTGGCGATAAAAATCCTCCCGCGACAATTGCATCTGAAGCGCAACGAATCGGTGCCCATTTAATACAACGCGATAAAGACTTCTCCTTATCCCTCATTAATACTGATGACAATAGCAATCAAAAGTGGCTCTGGCATTACCATCAGCAATATCATCGTCAGCAAGAAAAAACACTGCGATTAATTCGACCAAACTTAAAGGGCATATTTCAGCTAGACAATGCCGCTAACGTGCTTGCTGTTATTCACCACTTACAAAATGAACTGCCTGTTTCAGCAGATACTATAAGTCAAGGACTGCAAACAACAACCCTTGCAGGGCGCTTACAACATATCGCGTCTTGCCCAGAACTATTACTCGATGTTGCACACAACCCCCATGCAGCTGAACAACTCGCTCTTTATTTGGAAACACACCCTGTCCAAGGTAAAACGGTTGCTCTCTTTTCTGTATTACTCGATAAAGATTTTGAGGGAATTGTAACGCCTTTTAAGTCACTCATTGACGAATGGCATATTGTGAGTCTAAAAGGGGAGCGCGGACAATCAGCAGAATCTATCAAGCTAAAATTAGACGAACTACAACTTAACCACCCTATAAAATCTCATAATGGTTTTAAGAACGTGATGCAAGAGCTTAAAAACACGTTGAATTGTGAAGATAGGGTAGTCGCATTTGGTTCTTTTCTGGTAGTATCCAA
>CAZQTJ010000160.1:0-5197 GCA_964596035.1 uncultured Cocleimonas sp.
ATAAAAAAGCAAGTTAGAATCGGGAAGTTATTTCATGCTCGTTCCTAAGTAGGTGGAGTAGTTACAATTATAATAGCCAGTCTTTGCTTATTTCTTCTGTTTTTTTCGGCACAACCTGCATTTCTCTAGGCTCTTCGCCAACTTGCCCTACTAAGACTGTCATTTCATCAGCATCACGCCCTTGACTGTATCTTGCCGTAATAGAGGCTGCTAAATAAATATCTTCAGCGGAAATATCTTCCCCATCGAGCAATGTAATTGGCCCTGAGTGACTGACCGTTTTAATATAGGTAAATTGCTTTCTATAACCTTCTAAGAAGCGCGTTTCGCCTTCTTCGCGCGCTATAATCATTTTAAAATGATCTGATGGTCTTATGTGTCGCCCTATTTTTAGCAACATAATGTCGTCTAGCTCGTAGTACTTATTACCACGATGCGCCCATAAATCCTTTAACTTACCTGAATAGTTGGGATCGGTAAGAAAACAGCAGCCACCCGCAGGCTGTGCGTATTCATCTATATCCCACTTATCTGCTAATGCCATTTGTGGTTTACGACTACGACCAGAGAAATCAAATAATTTTTCTCTATCGACCCAGCCTTCTATTTCTGGCTTGGTTGGTGGAAGATTTTTCGCGCAAAGTGGACGAAGCAATAAATCATTTGCACCTGACTCTGCCGAAATAATTGGCATGGTTTCTTTACGCTGTGATTTTGGTCGTTGCCCGATGACTTCTCCTGTGAAGATGAAATCAAAATCATGCGCTTCAATCCACTCTTGTGCTTTTTTCACCATAAAAATTTTACAGTCAAGACAGGGATTGAGATTTGCGCCATAACCATGTTTGGGGTTAATAACAACATCTTTGTACTCTTCAACAATATCAACAATATGCAGTTTGATACCGAGCTGTTCCGCTACCCATAATGAGTTGTTACGCTTAGGTTTTTTATTATCTTTTTTTCGTAACGCTTGAGTGTGTCCTTCTACACAAAACCCTGTGAAAAAATTAACACCTTCCACATGAATTCCCTGTTCTAACATAGCTTTGGTTGCCAGCATAGAATCCAACCCACCTGAAATTAATGATAGTGCTTTGCGTTGTTTTGCCATTGTTTATTACTCATTGGGATGGAAAGGCGTGGATAATAATTGGGAATGATAAAAATTAAAAGTATCCACATAAGGAAAGCACTATTAACAGATACAAAAAAGCCCAGAATATCTGGGCTTTTTTGATATTTGCTTATCGCTTAATGCTTACTTACGCGCACCAGGACCGTTCCATTTTAAACCTGAGCTCATGACAACTTGAAAATACTCAAGTGCTTTGTACTCATCACTTTGTGCTTTAAAAGGCTTAGCTCTGATGTTCTTATTACAACCAGCATAACGACGGTGCAATGTTCCCATTCCGCCCCATTTTGAACGATACACAGGGAAGTGTGAAGGATGACCTAGTGCAGGGCTTAGCTTATCGGCACGGATACTGTTTCCAGAGTTATACACATGACAATCTGCACACGCCATGTTTAACTGACCACGCTTTGCGTAGAAGAATGTCTTACCTTTGTTGTACCATGCTAGCTCTTTCTCTGTGCTTGGCATTTTAATCGCGATTTCTTTTCCACGACCTTGATAAGCAATATAAGCTGAAAGTGCTGCTATTTTGCCTTTTTTCCACTTTAGTGGCTTCTCGCCATTATCGGTGCGACATTTATTAATATCACCCTCGATAGTACGAATAGTGTCTGCTTTCTCATCATAACGTGGATAGGTACTACGAATATCCTCAAGCTTTCCAGCGAAACAGTCTTTATAACCTTTGCCGTTCGCAAAGGCTTTATTCCACATCGCTTCGCCATCGTCCATCGCTAACTCATAAGGAGGAAACTCTTCAATTTCTTCCCATTGCTTACGTGAAGCAGGATCTATAGAGTAGATTCCATTCACATAATCATCAAATTTTGTATCTTTAAACTTGCTTTTAAAATACCCTTGAAAAGCCTTCACATCTTCAGCAGGTGAGGCTTGTACAGCGGTAAATGACGATAAACTGATCGCCAGTGCAGCAATGCTTGCTGTCATTGTTATTTTCATAAATTCACTCCTTTGTCGTTGCGAAAAATAAACCGCAAGCTTGATAAAAGCCCACGATCTATTAAAAGGCTTACATATTACTTAACCGTTTTTTCTGCTTCGCCTGTATTGCCTTTGTTGTCTTTCCAGCTTATTTTAACCTTGTCACCTGACTTCCCTGCATAATTAACAGAAAGGTAAGGGTTTTTAGAAACACCAATCGACCATTCTGCGGTTAATACAGGCTTATCATTAGCCGTTACAACGACATCTTTAATAAAATGAGCGGGTATAGTTTCGCCTGTCTTTTTATCTTTACGACGACCTGTTTCCATAGGATGAGACATAATCGCTTTCACGTTTACTTTCCCATCTTTCATTTTTACTTTTAATCTGGTCTTAAATTTAGCCATTTTAATTTCTCCTATTGCTTAACCGCCGCAGCCGCCCTTAGTTACTTTCACAGCTTTTTTCGCTGTGTAATATTTATCACCTGCTTTTACATAAGCAATGACGTCACCAGACTTACCCACTTTAAAGCGACACTTCACACCATGATCAGCCGTTTCGCCTAACTTAAATTTAGCCACTAAAACCGTAGGATTCTTAGAAACCATCACAATAATTTCTTCAGCACTATCCAATGTCGTTGTTATTTCAACAGGAACAACCGCTGCATTTTCCGCAAGATCTGGTGCTGTTACTGTAATTTTGTCAGAATCTTCTGCTGTAATACCCAATGCTTTTAATGCATCTTCTACAGAAGTTGCAGCATATGGATCAGTAGTCGCTGCTGCATCGCCAGCAAATGCCATACTAGGTGCTAACAAGCCACCACCTACCGCAGCGCCAGTTACACCAGCGGCAAGAGAGCCCTTTAAAAATGTTCTACGTTTCATATATTTCTCCTAATTACTACGTATTGTTATTTAGACGTTTATTTATAGACTATGAATAAAATCCACAACCTTATCTATTTCATCCGAAGTGAGTATTCCATGCGCTTCAAATGGAGGCATGATTGTATTTGGATTTTTGACACGAGCATCTGCAATTTGTGCACGTAATACCGCTTTATCTGGAAAACGCGCCTTCATTGCCACTAATGGTGGTGCGATATTTCCTGCCATGTCTCCACCTGCAATAAGGTGGCAAGCTAAGCAATTACCTTTCTTTTTATTAAAAGCAAGTTTTTTGCCTTCGTCTGTTCCACCAGCGACAACTGCCGCAGAAAAACCTACTAGACCTGCCACTGCTATTGCTGACATTGTGACCGTTAGTTTGTTAAATAGTTTTTGCATTTCTGCTCCTCCTAGAATATGGGCTTTGTAATTTTCACTTAACGAAGTTTTAGGCATGGTTTTCTCACTATAAATTTCATCATAATGAGTGTTTTTATACCAAGCTACTTTCTGCTTGAAGCCTAATTTACAGCGCCGAGCATAGCGCATAAAATACCACTAAGCAAAACCTTGATATAAATCAATCATATATTACAATTTAATAATTTTATTAAATTCTAATATAGTAGCTCAAAGCCACTTATAGCAATATCAATAGCATTTATTCCTATAGGTACAAACCCCAACATTCACTCTTAATTCTCCCTTCACTCTGTTTTTTTATCGATATTTGCCTTATCCAATAAATTCTGTAAATACCGCAATTTTTCTCCTGAAATATCCGCCGATTTCATCGCTTGGCGTAATTGAGCGATAGCAGCTTTATAATTTCCTATGCGTATATTACGCTCCGCCACCGCACGATACGCCTCGCCCATTAAACCAAACTGTCGCGCCACATTTTGCAACACTTCAAAAAAAATCAAACTCGATTGCTCCGATAGCACAATAGGCTTCATTATATTCCATGCTTTTGCCGACTGTCTCAAACCCAAATAAGCATTTGCTAGAGGAATAATTAGTGCATTCTCTCCTGGGTATAACCTTAACAGTGGCGCTAACAAGCTAACAACTTGAGCATATTTACCTTGTGCCAACAACGCCTCAGCAATTAATAAGGCTTCTGATTTATTCCTAGACTTAGCCCCCATTAACTTGATGACCCCTGCCGACTGCCCGCGTCGCAATAACATCAAAGCTTTTGCATAACGACGAACATTAGCAGGAGTATTTTTAGGCACTATGGATTGCTTTCCTGTTACACGTAGCAATGAGCGTAGTTTTTCTTTCATATAGAAATAAGTCTTATCATTCGACTTAGCTTTAAACTTGCCATACTTTAATGCGCTTGAGCGCGTATCACTCACCCGTGTAATTGTTAAAGGATGACTACGTAAATACTCCCTCGCACTGCCTGTACCTGAAAATTCAGACTCTAGTTTCTGCAAAAACGTAGGCATTGCCATCGGATTAAAACCTGATGATGCTAATATCCTTAAGCCGACTCTATCCGCCTCCGACTCAGCCTCACGACTAAACGACAATGCCTTATGCGCCTGTACTGCAATCGCTCCTGTAATAATCGCCTGTCCTGCATCCGCACTTTTGCTACTCGCCAACACCCCCGCCAAAATAGCTAAACCTGTGCCAATCGTATTCTTGCGCGATTTTTCAACCATGCGAGCAATATGGCGCTGCGTAACATGTGCGATTTCATGCGACAAAACTGCCGCTAACTCGTCCTCCGATACCGTCTCCAAAATCAGCCCCGCATTAACAACAATCACACCACCTAAAGTTGCAAAAGCATTCACCGCCTTATCCTTCACCACCAAAAAATAAAAAGGATTGCTCGAATTAGGCGAGCGAGCCGACAAACGATTCCCTAAAGAGCGAATCCAAGCCGATATTTCAGGGTCTTCAATCACACGATTAGATGCTCGTATTTCTCGCAACACTTTAAGCCCTATCTGACGCTCTTTGACATAACTTAAAGTAGCAATAGAAGCCGCACCGATGTCAGGTAGATTATAATCAGGAAGGCTTAAATCTAACTCTGCTCGTAGCGACTGAGGGACACTCAAAAGAATAAAAAGCGAGATGATAAAAGAGAAAAGACTCGTGTTATAGAGGTAGTTTTTAATAATCATAGCGACAGTATTAATACAAAAAGAACAAACCAACAAATTAAATATTGCTAATCAAAAACCTTATA
>CAZQTJ010000161.1:0-5163 GCA_964596035.1 uncultured Cocleimonas sp.
TATGCAAAGCGCATGTGACATATCCCCAAAATTGTAGACCAGTTTTTTAATAAAAAAAGTTTAAAGAAGCATCAATCTGAGTTTTTGAGACTGCTATGGTATAAATATTCGGTTAAATTCTTTGACTTGATCGCATTATTGAGAACCCCTTCTGTAGTCTGTATGATTCAGTCATAAATTCTTCCCCATTGAGATTCTCCTATCCATGAGCTTCGTACACCTACGTTTACACTCTGAATATTCCCTCGTCGATAGCACTATTCGTATTAAACAGCTTATTCCTGCGGTTGTAGCGGGGGGGATGCCTGCGGTTGCTATGACTGACCAACATAATATGTTTGGTTTGGTTAAGTTTTATCGTGCGGCGATGGCTCAGGGGGTGAAGCCTATTTTTGGTGTGGATGTTTTGGTGCAGGACGAGAGCGATGAGAGTCTGCTTTATCACATGATTTTGTTATGCCAAAACAATACGGGCTACAAAAATGTGACTAAATTAATCTCCCGTGCTTATCAAGAAGGTCAGGTTTTAGGTATTCCTCGCGTCTATAAACAGTGGGTTGAAGAAACCAGCGACGGGGTGATTGCTCTTTCGGGTGGACGAGATGGAGATGTTGGTTACTCACTGTTAGCAGGCAATAAAGAAGAGGCAATCCAGCGCGCGCAACATTGGAGCAAAGTATTTCCTGATCGTTATTATATTGAGTTACAACGTACAGGGCGTGAAAATGAGGACGCTTATCTGCATGATGCGGTTGACCTTGCACTTGCTAATGACTTACCCGTGGTGGCGACAAATGATCCGCGCTTTATAACGGCAGATGGTTTTGACTCACACGAGGCGCGCGTCTGTATTCACGATGGTTATACCTTAGGTGATAAAACCCGCGTTAAGCATTATTCTAGTGAGCAATATTTGCGTTCCGCAGAGGAGATGATCGAGCTTTTTAAAGACATTCCTGCCGCCATTGAAAACACCTTAGAAATCGCTAAACGCTGTAATACTACGCTGACACTTGGTAAAAACTATTTACCCGAATTCCCTATTCCCGAGGGCATGACAGAAGCTGAGTATTTTTGTCAAGTCTCTGAAGAAGGTTTGGAAGCACGTCTAAAAGAAATGTTTGATGTGGAGGCGGATGATTTTGCCGAGATACGCAAACCGTTTGATGAACGACTAAAAGTTGAATTAGATGTTATCAATGGCATGGGCTTTCCTGGTTATTTTTTGATTGTTGCCGACTTTATCCAATGGGCAAAAGATGAGGATATTCCTGTCGGTCCAGGGCGTGGTTCAGGCGCAGGGTCTTTAGTTGCTTTTGCTTTAAAAATTACCGATATAGAACCGCTAAAATACGATCTGTTATTCGAGCGTTTTCTTAACCCTGAACGTATTTCCATGCCCGATTTCGATATTGATTTCTGTATGGATAAGCGTGATTTAGTGATTGATTATGTCGCGAGAACGTATGGGCGCGATAAAGTATCACAGATTATCACTTACGGTTCGATGGCGGCAAAAGCGGTGGTGCGTGATGTGGGTCGTATCCTCGCGCAGCCTTATGGTTTTGTAGACCGCATCGCGAAACTGATTCCTTTTGAAATGAAAATGACGCTCACCAAAGCGTTAAAAGAATCGCCCGATTTAAAAGAATTATACGATGACGATGAGGATGTTAAAGAGCTAATAGACCTTGCCTTATCGCTAGAAGGGCTTACTCGTAATGTCGGCAAACATGCAGGTGGTGTGCTTATATCTCCCTCGACGCTTGTCGATTTTACACCGCTTTACTGTGAAGAAGGCGGTGGCAGTGTGGTGTCACAATTTGATAAAGATGATGTGGAGGCGGTTGGTTTAGTTAAGTTCGACTTTCTGGGCTTGCGTAACCTCACGATTATTGATTGGGCGGTTAAAACCGTCAATAAACTGCGGGATAAAAAGGGCGAAGAACCATTAAATATTAGTGAAATTCCCCTCGATGATGTTAAATCCTTTGAGCTACTGTGTGCCGCTAAAACCACTGCTGTCTTCCAGTTAGAATCACGCGGTATGAAGGAGTTAATTCAACGCCTTCACCCCGATGTGTTTGAAGATATTATCGCGCTCGTTGCTTTGTATCGCCCAGGCCCTTTGCAGTCGGGTATGGTAGATGACTTTGTAAACCGTAAAAAAGGTCTGGCTAAGGTTGAATATCCTCACCCTGCGCTAGAGAAAATTCTGGAGCCTACCTACGGCGTTATTGTGTATCAAGAACAGGTTATGCAAATCGCGCAAATACTTGCGGGCTATTCGCTCGGTGGTGCGGATATGTTGCGTCGTGCAATGGGTAAAAAGAAGGCGGAGGAAATGGATAAACAGCGTGCTATTTTTATGGAAGGCTCGCTTAAAAATAATGTTGAAGAAAAAAATGCCACCGAAATTTTTGATCTAATGGCATTGTTCGCGGAGTACGGTTTTAATAAATCTCACTCGGCCGCTTATGCCTTGGTTTCGTATCAAACTATCTGGTTAAAAGCACATTATCCTGCGGCATTTATGGCAGCGGTATTGTCTGCCGATATGGACAATACCGAGAAAGTTGTCACCTTTGTCGATGATTGTCGTCAAATGGGCTTAGAGGTTGTGCCACCTGATGTTAATCGTTCTCAATATCGTTTTTCCACAGAGCATGAAGGGAATGTTATTTTTGGTTTGGGCGCAATTAAAGGCGCAGGGGAAAGCGCCCTTAGTATTATCTTAGAAGAGCGTGAGAAAAATGGCGACTTTAAATCATTAGCCGATCTCTGCCAGCGTGTCGCTTCGAGTAAAGTAACTAAGCGCGTACTCGAAACGCTTATTAAAGCAGGTGGGTTTGATAGTTTAGGAAAAAATCGTCGTAGTTTGTTAGAACATCTGCCTGAAGTATTGCGGATGGCAGAGCAGAGTCATCAAGCGGCTAAATTCGGTCAGAATGATTTGTTTGGTGGCTCGATGGTGGTGGAAGAAGATGAAAAAATAGCACCAAGCTTAGAGGAGTGGCCAGAGCGAGAGCGCTTGTTGTTAGAAAAAAATGCACTGGGGCTGTACTTAACAGGTCATCCGATCAATGAGTATGAGGATGAAATAAAACAACTACGCTCGCATAAATTATCTGATCTTGCGGATGATGATGGCTCACAAAAATATCAAAAAGTACCTGTAATTTTAGCGGGGTTGGTCTCTGCTATTCGCACGCAAAACACCGAAAAAGGTAAACGCGCCTTTGTGCAGTTAGATGATAAAACCGCTTATTATGAGATTTTTATCTTTAGTAATATCTATGAAGAATTCGAGCATCTTATTCAAAAAGAAGAATTATTGGTTATAGAAGGCAGTTTAAACACCGATTTTTCAGGCAATATGCGTTTACGAATTGATACCTTGCACGATATTAGCAGTGCGCGCCAAACCTTTGCACGACGCTTGCAGTTATCTATCAATAAAAACCAAACCACGAATGGTTTTGTCGATGATTTAAGTGAATTGTTACCCGCACAACAGGCGACATGCCCCGTCTTTATCAACTACGAAACGGAAGATGCTACCGCGCAAATACGCTTGGGCGAAAAATTTAACGCATCATTGGATAATGATTTATTGAAAACATTACGCAAGGCGTTAGGACAAGATGCGGTGAGAGTTAGTTATTAGGTACTTGGCGTGCAGTATCATACCAGTCTTGAGTAATCTTCACGCTTTGAGCAATAAACTGATCGAAAAAAGGAAATAAATCACCCACATCTTGAGTTTCTGAACCTAAACGAAATTCAAAGGCTTTGACTTTATTTTTCGATTGCATAAACACAACAGAGATGACGAGTGGAATACCCTGCTTGTTGGGATGATCGTAGACATCGGCGAATGGCATAATGTTTTCATCAATCAGACTAATCACTTGGGAAAATAGCTCGCCATCGGTGTTTGTCACTACTTCAGCCTTCTCCACAGGAAGCACGCCATTACCTTGGCGCTTTATCATGCCTTGCTTATCCATTAATAGTGATAAGGCACTTTCACTATTACTCTGAATATCGATACGAATTTTTTGAATAGCTGATTGTTTCATTGGTGTATTTTAGCGTAAATACACCAATGAGTTATGTAAAATTCTGTTAATAATCAGCGGTAGCCATTTTTAATGATTTACGCGGTAGTATGAGTTGTTTCTTTGCCTTAGAAAATTTCTCCGCGAACAACGTCATATAGTACTTATCTTGCTTGTCTAAAGGGAAGTCTAGTGTTGTTATCTCTCCTGATGGAGACACATAGGTTTTTTCCATAATAGAGACTTCAGATTTGTCTGTACCTACGTCTTTACGTTTCGCTACTTTTCCTGTGTCTTTATAGCCTTTTGCTATTAGTGCTTTATTAATGTCTTCAAAATTAAACATCACACCGCCAGCGATACGATTTTTGATCATAACATCCGTCGTGCAGCCATCTGTTTCAGGTGAAACAGCAAAGCTAATTTTATTGACGTGTGTTTCAAAAACACCCTCAAAACCTTGCGCAGGTTGAAAGCGTTTATCACCAGAAAGCGCTGTTTTTAGCGCGCCTTGACTGTCAAATTTCTTTTCGCAAAAATCTTGATGTAGGTTTAAAAAGGTAGAAACGTATTCAGATTTAGACACGTTTAATTTTGCGGACGTTTCAGAGCCACAACCATTAAGTAAAAAAGTTGTAGCAATAGCTGTTGATAATAATAGTGCTGATGGGAAGAAGATGCGCATGATAGCCCCTTGAAATTTTTATTATTGTTTTATTTGTATAGAGCCAAGAACTCTGGAGTAAATAACTGACGAAATTCAACCCTGAGCCCTAAATGCTCCTTTTATATTCACTCGAAATAACGCTGCTATTAATAAGTAAGCTTATTATTTTTTTTAAGCAGAGTTTTGGCAAGCCACCAAAAGAATATTTCTACGTGTGATTAAAAAAATATTTTATAGAGGGAGTGTTCGTATATCAAGAAAAGGGGGGATGAATTAGATAAGTGGTAGGCTCAACAAGTAGTTACAGGAAGATATTAATGCGGAATATCGCTATTTTTTTTCTCAAAAAATGAATTGTTTCAATATCTAAGTGAATTTTTTCGTAACTTCTCATAATCAACTGGCAGGAGTGCAAGTTTTGACTTTTTCTGGTAT
>CAZQTJ010000162.1:0-5143 GCA_964596035.1 uncultured Cocleimonas sp.
TTATTTACAAAGAATGGCTTTGATAACGTCTCTATTGACCAAATAATGAAGAACGCAGGGCTAACAAGAGGGGCTTTTTATGCGCACTTTTCAAGTAAAAAAAGCCTTTATAAAGAATCTATTTCTTATTCAACCTTGACTAGCTCACTCTTGAAGCCAAAAGATAATAAGTTGTCAGATAAGCAGTGGCTTGAGCAACTATTACAGGAATATTTAAGTCCAAAGCATGTAAAAGGTGTCTCTACTACTCGTTGCCCTCTCGCATTTTTAACGACAGATATTGCCTTGCGTGATGCAACAATTCGCAGTACATATTCCGATATTTACAAAGGCATGAATAACAGGCTGCTTGATCATACAAAGTCATATTCAGACTGTGATGCGGAGAAAATGCTGGCTATAACCGCGATGATTATTGGTGGTGTTGCCATCGGGAGAGCATTAAATGATGAGGAGTTGGCACAAAAATTATTAGCATCTTGTTACACCACGGCAAATGAATTATTGGATTAGACGATGCCAGTAAAGAGCTACAAATTCGCTTTAACGCAATGCCTGTATTGAGTCAGAAAATTGTTTAGCTCGTTGCGTAAAAGTATGGTGCTTAGCTACATACTCCATGCCCATTTCTGCGATACGCTGGCGTTCTTCAGGGTGGTTGATATAGTAATCAATTTTTTGTTGAAGCAAGATAGCTGATGGCAATTATTAGGTCGTGAAGACTGTTTTCTATAAATATATTGCGGTAGTGCATTATCTTCCCGTATTGCGTTGCACTTCATACGGGCTACCTTACTATGATTCTAGATCATCCAAAGACAAGCCACGATATTCAAATGTGTACCCCTTTAATTGTTGTTCAAGTTTGACTGCTTTTTCTTTTAACTGACTAAGACGAATGCGTTTAGGGTTTCGTTTTACTTCGGCAATCAAAACCGTTTTATCTAGTTCATTAAGGGCAACAATATCAATCTCATTTTTGTTACCAGGCTCCCAATAATTGCCGATGACATTGTAGTGTCCTGTACTTGCAAGTTGCTCTTGAAATAAGCGTTCTAGCCATACACCACTGTAAGTAGAAAAGTCACGTTGAATAATGTGTTGTAAAAACTCAAAGTTACCAATCTCAACCGCGCTACGGTAACGATGCACAAAACGAAACCAAAAACTTAAAAAGGCATCTTGGATACGATACTTTACTTGGCGGCTATTCGGTTTGGCTAAAACAGGAATAATACGCTGAATGATTTCAAATTCTTTTTCTAATCGTTGTAGATAAGGACCGACTGACATTTCCAAGATCGATTCAATTTGGTGACGGCTTGTCTTTCCACTGGCAATACAGGCTAGAATTGAGAAATAAGTATTTTGTTCTCCACCAAATTCTTCAGCAAGGCGATACTTTCCCTCTTCAATAATAAGGCTATGCTCATTCAACCATTGTGGCCAGAAGTGGCTATGGGCATCTGTTCTGGAAAGCCATTCTAAATATTTAGGGACTCCACCGCTTAAAGCATACCAAGTCAGCCAATTGTCACGACTAAAACGCTGTTGGTCTTGTAGTAGTGCAGCAATATAACGAGGTTTAAGAGGCTGTAGATTAAGACGGTTATCTGCACGTCCAAATAAAGGTTCTTTACTGTCCTGAAATATTTTAGTCATCAATGAATACAGTGATCCACAGCAAATGAGATGCATTTTGATATTCGAATGATGTTGATCCCATAGATTTTGTAAGTCAGAGAAAAAGCCATTGTTAAGACGACTAATATCTTGAAATTCATCCAGTATTAAGGTTAATGGCTGCTGCTTTGCATAGTCAAATAATAACGAAAGAATATCGCGTAATCGTTTAGGTTGACCAAAGATAGGAATGCCTAACTGTCTGCGTATTTGATCGGCAAATTCTTCACACAGTAAAGGCTCTGATTTTCTTGAGATAAAAAGATAAAGCGATTTGTTATTTTGGAAAACATGCTGGAGCAATGCTGTTTTACCCACACGGCGACGACCCACTAAAAGTGTTAGACTTGACTGCCCTTTCTCAGCTTGTTGAGACCACTTTAGTAACTGTTTGCTTTCTTTTTCACGATTATAAAACTTCATAAGTGTTATTGTAGCATTTATTACAGTACTTAATATTACAATAATTTATTATTACTCAGTCCCTCACCGCGATGATTACTTGTGGCTATCAACTTATTTCATGCTCGTTCCTTAGCTGTGATACCAACTCCTAAAGTTAGTAGCCCGTGTTTAGCGGCAAATGAATTATTGGATTAGACGATGCCAGTAAAGAGCTACAAATTCGCTTTAACGCAATGCCTGTATTGAGTCAGAAAATTGTTTAGCTCGTTGCGTAAAAGTATGGTGCTTAGCTACATACTCCATGCCCATTTCTGCGATACGCTGGCGTTCTTCAGGGTGGTTGATATAGTAATCAATTTTTTGTTGAAGTTCTTCAGGGGTGTCATAGGTACAGACGAATTCTTGTAGCTCTCCCATCTCGTTTACTTTGTCGCTTAAAATAAAAGCACCACAGGCTAGACCATCGAATATACGGTTGGAGATAAAGCCTTTTTCGCGCATATCATCCCAATGGTCGTTTAATAATATGTCCGCAGAGCCATAATGTTTGTATAGGGCATCGTTGGCTAAATACTCGCCTTTAATATATTGCTTCGGCAGTAGCTTTTTCCAATGTCCGCCATAAACGGCAAGGTCGTATTGTGTTGGTAATAAGTCTTTTAATATTTTTCGGTGAATTTTACGGGAGTTGCCGACAAATAATAACTGTTGATGATGTTCTCTTTTTTCCGCAGGGCTAGGCGGATGAAATCGCTTGAGGTCGGAGCATTGCAACATGGTTTCAACAGGTGTTGATATTTGTTCTTTGATTTTTCTTGACCAATAATCAGAGGCAATAAAAACTTTATCGTATGCCTCGTACTCATCCAGTGGAATATCATCGGGATGTGATATATGCCACATAATATTGATTTGTTTAGGATTAACGCGATAGGGTGTCTTACCTCTAAAGATAATGGTAGCGTCATACTGCATACCCTCGTCATTATGCCACTCAGGTATTGATTGCAGTAACACTTGATAACCCAGTTGCTCTAGCTGCTCACCAAGTAATACCGCCATATGATAATCGCCCCAAGTATGCGCTCTTTTCCATTTGCTAACAGGCACTTTAATGACAATTGAAGGGCTAGAAACGGAGGAGATGTGTGCTGATGATTGTTTGCGAAAGAGTTTTTGGGTGATGGATTTTAAAAAGCGCACTGATACTATTTCCTTGTTATTTTAGTTCTTGATATATATGCACACTATCGTTAGATGCTGACCGAGTATAACGAATAGTCGGTTCTTGATAGTTGCTATTAACAATACTTCTGTTTTTTTTCATTAACTTAAAGTCAATATCTAATAAGTCGGCAATGGCAAAAAACAAATCTTCGGTATTGGTTTTTTTATCGACATTAGCCATGATCGCTCGCCACTTTTTAGGGTGTTTTTGTTGATAGGTATCAGAGCACCAGATGATAAGCGGTATTTCTACCTCAGGTCTATGAGGCAAAGGATAGCCATGTCCTGTAAAATCATTGTTTATATTATCTGCCAAATACTCTCCATGATCGGAGGTGTAGACCATACAAGCGGCTTGTTTTTGTTTATCTAGTTGCTCAATAACACTGTCCAAAATAAAGTCGGTATAAAGAATGGAGTTGGCATATTCATTGATTTTTTGCTGGGTGTAGACCGAGTGTTTTTCAAAGCCTGCCGCGATACCTGTGAATTTCCGAAATGCCTTAGGGTAGCGTTTATAGTAGGCAAGATGGCTACCGTATAAGTGCAACACAATAAACTTTTTGTCGTGTTGCTGTGCAATGCTTGAGCTTAAGTAGGGTAATAGTTTGCCATCATAAGTTCTAAGGATGGAGTTTCCTGTATTAATAAAGAAAGATTGATCCGCCTCGATACCCGTAGAGCCTGTGGTTGCCTCATTTTTACCAAAACGTGCTTGCGCAGAAAACCAATAAGTTTGATAGTTTGCTGCGTTTGCCAAGCTGATAATCGATTTTGTCGTATAAAATAGCGTTCTGTCCTGCGCTGTTGACATATACAAAATGGTCGATAAGGATAAAACAGTCGCATTAGCAGGGGAGATAGCATCTTTAAAGATAGCTAAGGATTTTCGTTTACTTAACTTTGGGTTTGTCTCTCTAGTATAGCCATAAAGTGAATGATAATCCCTGCGTGCAGTCTCGCCGAGTACGAGGACAATATTGGTTTTTTCTGCGGTGTTATCGCTATTTGCCTTGATTTGAAAATGAAAGTTTTCGCGCTGTTTTACCAGCGTTTGAGTGTCTGCAATATTGGTGGCATAAATGTAGCCTGATGTGACCATTCCTAGCGGGAACGATGTCCTGCTTGCCCCTTTTCCTATGGTGTCAGCAATAGGAAGTGCGATTAACAATAAGGTGAAGAGTCGTTTATATTGTTTTGAACGCTTGTCTTGTTTTCCAAAAACGAATAAGAAAATCCAGCTGGCGAGATACAAAAAGAACACAAGATAGATAATCGGCGGGGCTTCTTTCGCAAACTCTGACATTTCCCTAGCATCTGATTGGAAAATAGCGGCATACATGCCGGGTGTCGTATGAACATTAAATTGGATAAGATAATTCATATCCATAAAAGACAACATCATAAGAGGAGTAAAAATAAGCAGTAGCAGGCGTTTGCTAACATTAAACAAACGCATTAAACCGATAAATAACAGTATCGGTATGAGTATGGCGGCCAGTTTAGTTGAGCTTAAATCAAACCAAAGGGCAACGATATTGGGTAAGCTCAAAATGACTAAAAAAACGAGCATCCAGACGGCTTTAATTAATTTTTTATTGTTCATTGGTAGCCTTTAAAATTATTCAAAAAATAGACTTGATACTTTCGTTGGTAGTCATCGTATATTTTCGTCTCTAGCGTGCCGATGTGCTGAGATGATGCAAAGCGAGATGCTACTTCTTTTGATATTTTTCCTTCTCTTACCAATAAGAAGTTTTTATCTTTCATGTCATCAAGATTATTATACAGATCAAAATGATGCCTTATTTTCCCCGCAGGATTCCAT
>CAZQTJ010000163.1:0-5126 GCA_964596035.1 uncultured Cocleimonas sp.
GATGTCTGCTAGTTATGAGAAGTTACCTGTGCCGTAGTGACCTCACGGATTCAGGGTTAGATGAGCAGTGACTGTATTTTTTTGGTAGTCAGACTCACCTGAGTCGTTACAAGTATTCAATCGACTCCAGCATTATAGGCTTGTCGGAATTCCATATTTTAACAATTGATTAATTATCTCCCTCTAAATTGTCGATTTTTGGCGAAGGTATTCCGAGTTATAATGCTATTTCTTTATTGTTATAAGACAATCGTTTTACACGTTGCTTTGAGAGGCGATGAATCCAATAACTTAGCCCCATAGTTAGTAATACAGAGGCGGCAAAGGCGTATAAACCATAGTGAACTTCTACCTTAGCAAGTGCGCCGAGTTTTACCGAAACAAGCAGTAATGCGACAACAAACACATCCAGCATAGACCATTTTCCTATTGTTTCTATTACTTGCAATGTTTTATCAAGGAAAGAACCGTGGGAATAGCTGACATTTAAGATGAGGAGTAGGCTGGTTATTTTAATAACGGGAACACATAGGCTAAAGAGGGCGATAATAATAAACAAAAACCATTCTTTCTCTACATAAAATTGTTGCACAGTCGAAAGGAGAGAGACTGTATTTTCAAGAAAACTGAATTTTATTAGGGTGAGTAGGGGGGCGGTGATACCAATAATAAGTGTCGCTAAAGCAAGTAGTAGTAATAAATTAATGATAATGGCTTGCTTGGGAAAATATTGCATTAATGATTTCATATCAGCACTTTGTTTCTGAAGTTGACTATGAAATGGGGTTTTAGAGTGGTTTATTCAAGCTGAGTGTGTAAGCACATATTTAACCATGAAAGACGTTTTTTGTCATAATCTGGACATAAATCATTTTTATACTGGCTTTAACTGGTAACTTTTTAGTTGTGTTCTATATTTATAGAGTAGGCAAATAGTTATGCAAGTTCGTTCTCACTCAATCAATATTTTAACTTGTGTTGGTGTTTGGTTTTTTAACAGAAAGAGAAAATTTAACATGATGATGAAAAAAGTCTTAGCAGGCGCTGTTGCGCTGGTTCTTACCTCGGGTGTTATGGCACAAGAAAAGTTGAAGATTATTACGTGGAAGGGCTATGCGCCGAAGGCCTTAGTCAGTGCTTTTGAAAAAGAAACGGGTATCGACGTTCAAATCACTTACAGTAATAATGAGGAAATGGTTGCAAAACTGCGTGCCACACGGGGCGCAGGCTTTGATTTGGCGCAACCTAGTCAAGATCGTATTACAGCGGTGCAAAAGAAATACAAAATTTATCAAGCGATTGATTATAGCAAGGTAAAAACGGATCAATTAATTACCTCTATGGTAGACGCGGTAAAGAAAAATACAGGTGTTGACGGTAAAGGTTATGGTGTGCCGCATGTTTACGGTACAACAGGGATGATTATCAATAAAAAGAATGCCCCCGATGCTAAAGACTGGTCTGATCTTTGGAATGAGAAGTATTCAGGAAAGATTTCTTATCGCTTAAAAAGACCGCTTTTAATCGCCGCCGCTTTTGGTATGGGTGAAGATCCTTTTGCGTTGTATGACGATAAAAAAGCATATCAAGCATTGATTGATCGTGTAGAAAAGAAGCTGATTGATTCAAAGAAAATGGTTAAAAACTACTGGACGAGTGGTGATACACAAGTAGAAATCATCAAAAGTGGTGATGCTGATGTGATTGTCGGCTGGGACGCAAAAGGTTGGTCGATACATAAAACCAATCCTGATATTGATTTTATTGCGCCGAAAAGTGGAGCGTTAGGCTGGATTGATACGTTTGCGATTCCTGCAAAAGCAAAGAATGTAGAGGGCGCATATAAGTGGATCAACTTTATTTCTCGCCCTAAAAATGCGGCGGTCATTACTAATGCTAGTAACTATGGTACGGCATCAAAAGGTGCGCCAGAATTTCTTGATAAGAGCATAAAAGCTGACTTTGAACGCTCCTTCACCAAAGAAGATATTGATAACATCAAATGGCATCCTCCTGTTCCTGATGGGTTTGAGTCTATAGAAGCAAAGGCGCTTGACAGAATTAAGGCGGCGAAATAACAACGGTTTGATTATCGCTAATATTTTCTTAATTTCCCTTTTCTTTAAGATGAAACAAAGAAAATAGATCAAAAGCACTTGCAGGAGCCTCTGTTCAAGTGCTTTTTTTTGCTCAAATGCTCAAATATGAGGAAAAAACATGAGTAATATTTTAGAAGTTAGGCATCTTAGCAAGCAGTTTGGAGATTTTACGGCGGTAGATGATGTTAGCTTTACCGTAAAAGACGGCGGTTTTTTTTCGATTTTAGGTTCATCAGGTTGTGGTAAATCCACTTTATTGCGGATTATCGCAGGGTTTGAAACAGAGTCGGCGGGCGAGGTTTTTATTCGTGGAGAATCCATGAAAGGTATTCCGCCTGAGAAGCGTCCTGTCAATATTGTATTTCAGTATTTAGCACTTTTTCCGATGATGAATGTAAGAGAAAACGTGGCGTTTGGTTTAAAAAGATTAAAACTAAGCAAGGCTGAAATTGATAGTAGGGTAAACGAAATGCTCGCGAGAGTCGGGCTTGAAGGCTACGATAAAAAAGATGTCACCGCATTGTCGGGCGGGCAACGACAACGGGTTGCGATTGCGCGATCATTAGTAATGAAGCCATCTATTTTATTGCTGGATGAGCCTTTAGGCGCGTTAGACCGCAAGCTTCGTGAGCATATGAAAGTAGAGCTTAAACTTTTACAACGTGAAATAGGAACAACCTTTATCTACATTACTCACGACCAATCCGAAGCCTTAGTAATGAGCGATGAAATTGCCGTCATGCACGAGGGGAAATTTGAGCAAATTGACACCCCTCGCAAGCTATACAAAGAACCAAAAACCGCCTTTGTTGCAGGTTTTGTCGGTGATAGTAATCGCTTTGAGATCGAAAGCTTAGAAAATGAAATATTAACGACAAAAAATGCTTGGAAGTTAAAGAAGCCAAAACTCGACACTGTACCAAAGGTTTTATACATCCGCCCTGAAGCCCTAATTATAAATCCATCCGCCGACTTAGATAATGTACAAACCTTTGATGTGCAAATAAAAACCATCCTGTTTGATGGTTCAAATACCAAATTAGCAACGCGTGTAAAGGATAGTAAGGAGGAGTTATTAATATCTCTGCCACAAAATGCTGAATTTGATGGTTTAGAAGAAGGCGATACGCTTTCCGTTGGTATTCATAGTGATGACTTAAAGTGTTATTAAATTCACGACAAGCCCGCTATGAATTGAGGAGAAAATAGTTATGGATACAAATATCAAAGCTAAAAAGCCCTTTAATGCAACGCTGTACTTATTGATTATCCCCGTGTTGTTATGGCTTGTTTTGCTGATCGTGCTGCCACATTTAGATTTGCTGATCAGTTCGTTTAAAGTCGAAAATGATAATGGCGATTTAGTGTTTTCCTTGGGAAATTATATCGCCTTTTTTCGTGACGAAATCTACTGGATGACCTTCCTGAAAACGGCGAGCTACGCGATCGGTATCACGATTCTAGCTTTTGTGGTCACCTTTCCTATCGCCTTTTATCTCACTAAAGTCATATCCAAAAAGAACGCTGCTTTCTTTATTTTGCTACTGCTTATTCCCTTGTGGGTGGGCGAGTTAGTGACAATTTATGGCTGGATGGTGTTACTGGGCGATCATGGCATTATTAATCACTTCTTGATGACGATAGGTCTCATCGAAACCCCCATTAATATGCTCTACACAAACTTTAGTATGATTATTGGTTTGTTGTATATGTCGATGTTATTTATGGTGGTTCCTGTGATGTCAACGCTAGAAAGTTTGGATGATTCACTCATCGAAGCGGCGAGTGACTTAGGCGCATCAAAATGGACTATTTTTAGAACCATTATTATTCCTTACTCAATGCCCGGTATTGTCTCTGGCGCAATTATCGTCTTCATGCTGGTGATTGGCGATTACCTCGCACCGAATATCTTAGGTGGCAAAAGCTCGCTGTGGTTTACAGAGCAAATTTATAGCAAATTCCTAACAACCTTTAATTGGAATGAAGGCGCTGCCTTTGGTTTCTTATTACTGATGCTATCGTCAGGTATTATCTGGTTAGCACTTCGATTATCTGGTCAAAAACTTGATAAGGTAGGGTCTTAAAATGATACGTTCACTTCCTAAATCAACCGCCTATACCTATGGGTATAGAATGTATGTTGCCGTATTTTTTCTCTTTTTAGTGTTGCCATTAATTGCTATTTCAGTATTAGCCTTTAATGATTCTGATTTTATTGCCTTGCCTTGGAATGGCTTTACTTTAGATTGGTTTTTTGCAGATACCGACAAAAGAGAAGGGCTATTTGCCGACAGCAATCTACTAGAAAGCATCTACACCAGTCTAACCACCGCTTTTATTGTGGCAACGATGTCAACCATCGTCGGTACGCTGGCAGCCTTGTTGTTTGAAGAAGAAAAATTCCGACTAAAAGGGTTATTGTATTTCTTAGCCCTCACACCATTGGTTATTCCTGGTGTTATTCTCGGTATTTCGATTTTATTAAGCGCAACCTTTGCAGGAAATTATATCGAAAATACTTTTGGGGTCGATATAGAACTGTTTAGACCCAGTTATTGGTTGGTTATCTTAGGTCAGTTTTCCTTCGGGGCAACGTATGTCATGCTGTTGGTTTCAGCGCGTTTAAAAAAATACGACCGCTCCTTAGAAGAAGCAGCCCTCAGCTTAAAGGCAAGCAGAATGCAGGCTATCTGGTATATCACGATTCCTTTCTTGCGTCCTGCTATTATTGGCGCATTTATCGTTGCCTTTTTATTGAGCTTCTCAAATATAAATACCACGATATTTTTGATCGGATCAGACCCAACCTTACCAATAGATTTGTACTCGCGTATTCGCTTTAGCTCAACGCCTGTGTTGAATGCCATCTCCTTTTTAATTGTGGTGATTATCACACTGTTCGCCTTCATGAATTTCTTTATGTCGAGAAAGAAACAGGGCGTTTAAAAAAGATTCAGGATATGACAACTCTGATTTTTGGTATTGGAGTTGATTTTTGTTATGGAATCTCTGATTGAGACTTGA
>CAZQTJ010000164.1:0-5108 GCA_964596035.1 uncultured Cocleimonas sp.
ACACATTATTTTCTTTTATAAAATAGCTATATTTACGAAAAAAATAACCATAAGCTGAGTACAATGGTTGAGTTTTTTTAATCATAAGCAATTTCTTCCAAACGAATTAAGTCACATAAATATTGATTGGATCCTTCTTCTACAATTAAATTTTGGCGTTTGAATTCAGCCACCATTCTACTGGCAGTTTCGGTAGTAATAGCGAGCATTGCGCCCATATCTTCACGACTAAATAAAGAACAGGTATTTGTACCATAATTTTTACTAAGTCTTAATACCAAACGCGCAACACGCTGTTTGGAGGAGCCTGTTGATAGCTCTGTCACCCAGCTATCAGCTTCTTTTAAGGCGTGTTGCCAGCGCACCATTAATTCATGGTAAAGATGTGGGTTTTTAGTCGCTAGTTCTTGCACTGTCTTTGTTGGATAACGGCAAATTTCTGCTTTTTGTAAAACAATCGCATCGTGTTCATATTTATCATCCAAAATAGTCTCCAAGCCAAGCACATCAGAAACACCTAAAATACGTACTATTCTTTGGCTACCATCAGGTAAATATTGCACTAATTTTATTAGACCGCTACGGATGGTGTACATATATTTAGGCGTATTTTCTGCGCCATAAATTTTTGTATTTGGATCTAATTCAAATTGATTGATGTGTTTATGCAACGATTCAAAATCACTCTCTGACAAGCCTGCAAATAAAACAGAATTCCGTAAAGTACATTTATTGCAGTTTGCCACGCCTTGCCATGCATCCTTCAAACTAATATTTTTCATTGCCCATGTCTCATTAGAAGATACCCTAAGACTACCCTATTTCTAAAAACATTTTATCCATAAAAAAACCCAAGACGAAAATAATCGAATTGGGTTTTTATTAATGATATTTATTTTCCTTATTTCGCTCAATCCTCTACAGAGCTGAAATTTTTTATAGACCTTGGCTTTGTAAATACTCTTCGTAAGTGCCTCTAAAATCAACAATACCGTCTGGTTTTATTTCTAAGATACGTGTTGCAACGGATGATACAAATTCACGATCATGCGAGATAAACATTAACGTGCCGTCATAATTTTCTAGCGCAAGGTTAAGCGACTCAATTGACTCCATATCCAAGTGATTCGTTGGCTCGTCCATTAACAAAATATTGGGTTTTTGCAGAATGAGTTTACCAAACAGCATTCTGCCTTGCTCTCCACCTGAAATAACTTTTACTGATTTTTCGCTATCTGCTTTAGAGAATAAAAGACGACCTAATGTACCGCGAACAACTTGCTCATCATCCCCTTCTGCTCGCCACTTTGTCATCCAATCAAATAAGCTAATGTCTTCTGCAAAATCAGACGCATGATCCTGTGCGTAGTAACCTATATTGGCATTTTCTGACCACTTTATAAGTCCTGAATCAGCGTCTAAATCTCCCTTAAGACAACGTAAAAAAGTTGTTTTACCAACACCGTTTGCACCAATAATGGCAATACGCTCGCCTACATCAACCATTAAGTCAACGTCTTTGAATAGCGCAGGGTCATCGTCGTAATGTTTGCTTAATTCTTTTACTTCTAAAGCTTGACGGAATAATTTTTTCTCTTGCTCAAAGCGTATATAAGGATTGACACGGCTTGATACTTTCACTTCTGCCAATTCGATTTTATCGATTTGCTTAGCACGAGATGTTGCTTGTTTTGCCTTTGATGCATTCGCAGAGAAGCGACTGACAAATTCTTTTAACTCCGATATTTTTGCCTTCTTTTTGGCATTATCAGCAAGTAATTGCTCGCGCGCCTGTGTTGCCGCGAACATATACTCGTCATAGTTACCAGGAAAGAGGCGCAGCTCGCCGTAATCCAAGTCAGCCATATGAGTGCAAACACTATTAAGGAAATGACGATCATGCGAGATGATAACCATGGTGCTTTTACGCTCGTTGATAATATTTTCCAACCAACTAATCGTGCCGATATCCAAGTTATTGGTTGGCTCGTCAAGTAGCAATATATCTGGGTTAGCAAACAGAGCTTGAGCCAATAATACCCGTAATTTCCAACCAGGTGCTACAGCACTCATCGGGCCATTATGTTGCTCTAAGGGAATACCGACACCTAGTAATAACTCACCTGCGCGCGACTCTGCGGTGTAGCCGTCCATTTCACCAAATTTAACTTCTAAATCAGCAACCAGCATGCCTTCTTCTTCACTCATATCGGGTAAAGAGTAGATACGATCGCGTTCGGATTTAACTTCCCACAAATCTTTATCACCCTTGATAACCGCATCAACAACGGTGAATTCTTCAAAAGCAAATTGATCCTGCCCCAAAACAGCAAAAGTTTCATCAGGATCCATCGAGACATTGCCTGATGTTGGCTCTAACTCTCCCGAAAGAATTTTCATAAAGGTTGATTTTCCACAACCATTTGCCCCAATCAAACCGTAACGGTTGCCCTCTCCAAATTTAACGGAGATATTTTCAAACAAAGGCTTAGCGCCGAATTGCATTGTAATATTAGCTGTAGAAATCATGGTATGTACGCGGTTTAAGGTGAGAAAGAAATAACAGGCAGGGAATTTAGCTTGCTAGAGGGAAAAGCTCAAGACTAAATGTTGTTTGATGGTGTAAAAGTATTAGCAAGAGGCATTATCACAAACAAAAACATCCTTCTTATTCAGAAGGATGTTTTAAAGGGTGTAAAAGTTTCAGATTACAATATAGATGATTTTCCCATCAATTTACGCAACTCTATTGTCGCGTCTTGATATTCATTTTCAGCAGATAACAATTCCATCGCCTCATCAACACTAATCGGTCTATTATTGCGCGGTGCTGCGGGTGCTTGCCTAACAGGTGCTGCGCGACGACGAGCACTTGGATCGATTCTGCTCATTACTGCCTGACCTAACTGATGTACTGCCATCGCATAATGTGTGCTGTGGTTGTAGCGCGTAATCACATAGAAGTTTTTACCGCCGACCCATAACTCATCACCGCCATGAGTTTTCAGTCTAATTAAGCTAAGTTTTCCACGCATATTATTTTGATAACGTGGCGTGATACCTTTACGGGATAATCGTGACTTACTGTATTTATGTTTAAAACCTGTTCTAAATGTGCGATAGCCTTTACCCCCTGTATTTTTAGCAGGAACAGCAACCATCTCACCTGTTCTCCAGCCATGTCCTTTAAAGTACTTGGCGATGCTACCAATAGCATCTGCGGGCTTCCACAAATTGACAGATCCATCACCGTCAAAATCAACACCATAACGCTTGATATTACTTGGCATAAACTGGGGTAGACCCAATGCACCCGCGTAAGATGCTTTAGGCTGAAGAGGGTTAATATGCGAGCTACGCGTCATTAAAATATAGCTTTCTAGCTCACTTTCAAAGTAACGACTACGACGATTAGTTTCAAAAGCCATTGTCGCCAAAGCATCTATTGCTCTATTTTTACCAACATTGCCACCATAGATAGTTTCAACCCCTAATATTCCTAAGATGATTTCTTTGGGCACGCCAAATTGACGCTCGGCACGCGCAAATGCCGCGCGGTTATTACGATAAAAAGCAACACCCGCATTAATGTGCTTAGATGTTAAAAAGTGTCCGCGATAACGACTCCATGTTGCGCCGCCTCGTCTTTTTTTGCGTTTAATGGGATGGTCATCTTTTGCCGCCATTTTACGCATCCAATTAGTCGCTTGGGCATTACTTAAAATACCGTTCAAATAAGCGCGACTAAAACCATGACGGGAAACCATCTTATCTATAAACCTTTCTGCTTTATAATTACCCGCAAAATCACCTGATAAAGAGGCGCGACGAACTTGAGGTTGATAGCTTCTTGCTACTTGCACCTTAGGGCGAGGACGATACTGAGTACGCGCCTTAGGGCGGGGGCGATACTGAGTACGCGCCTTAGGACGGGGACGATACTGAGTACGCGCCTTAGGACGGGGACGATATTGAGCGATGCGCGTCTTAGGACGAGGCTTAAAGTAACGACGTTGTGGTACTGCTTTTCTAGCCAATCTTCGTTTAGCGACATAACGTCTTTGCGGTGCTCTTTTTACCCTGCGGGCTGGAGCTGAACGTTTTTTTGCTACGCGCTTTGTATTAACAAATAAACTATCAAGCTTTTTTACAGCGGGCTGTTTAACTACTTTTTCTGGTTTAGCCACTGGAGCTGGAACCATCGTTGCTTCTGCTTGTTTAACCGTATTAGCACTACAACCTCCTAGTAACGCCATGAACAATAATCCGCTAGATACATACAAGTATTTTTTATTTATCACTTAGATAACCCCTGAATTGATGATTTAATAGATAGCATAGTTACTTTTAAGTAGCTGACAAATAGACCCAAGTTCCTACTTATGATATTTTTTTAATTATTTTTGTAACTATATAATTTCCCCTAAGAATTTTTATTCTACGCGAATCTTGCTTACTAATAAATCAGAATTTTTAAAATTTAAAAAAGTATAAAACTCATACAAAAAAACCGCATTAATACAACCTGAATCCGTGAGGTCACTACAGCACAGGACGCAAGCTATTGATTCATCATGCCGTAGTAGCCTCACTGATTCAGGATTTTCATCAGAATACTGCTGGTGGATTACGAGAGATTAAAAGCTATTGTTATATAAAATAAATTAGCCAATAATAGAAAGGCTTAAATTAAAAACTTAAGCAATAAGAACACTTTTAATAATCAATATGACGGAGAAAAATCATGGCTGAATGGCGACAAGTTGCAAAAGTTTGTGCATTAGGTGATGGACATATAAGTACCAAAGAAGTTGAGATCCTACGCGCTATAATTCTTGCTGATGGCTCAGCAAATAAAAGTGAACTCGCATTTTTACAAGAAATAAAAAAAGAAGCAAAGTCCGCAGTACAAGCACTAGACGCTTTGATTGCAGACTGTGAAAAAGTAGCAAAATAGCCACCAAGGTGCTTGACCGAAAACCAAAAAAACAAGGTTATACCTGAATCCGTGAGGTCAATGCGGATAACAGGGCGTAAGATATTGGTTTAACACGGAATTTAAAAAATCTTAGCTTCACCCGTAGGTTAAGCGGGCATTTTTTAAACCC
>CAZQTJ010000165.1:0-5095 GCA_964596035.1 uncultured Cocleimonas sp.
TTCATTATTTTTGTGAGACATACCATGTTTAACCTTTTACCTATTGCGTTATCTGTTCATTTACTTGGAGTTATAGTCTGGGTTGGGGGGATGTTTTTTGCTCACCAAGCTTTACGCCCTGCTGCTGTAACAGCATTAGAGCCGCCGCAACGTTTACCACTATGGGTTGCTACTTTTAAACGCTTTTTTCCTTGGGTGTGGGTTTCTATTATATTGATACTTGCGAGTGGTTTGTGGATGTTAAGTCTTTATCCTAAAGCACCGCTCTTTATGCACATCATGTTAGGTCTAGGTATTATTATGATGCTGATTTTTTTGCATGTGTTTTTTGCTCCCTATAAAAAATTAAAGTTAGCGGTAGCAGAGCAACGTTGGCCTGATGGGGCTAAGTCATTGGGACAAATTCGCACGTTAATTGGCATCAATTTAAGTATTGGTTTAATCACCGTTGTGGTTGCTGTTGCTGGTAAATATTACCTTTGAATGGTTTGTTGTTAAGTAGATTTTGATGCGAGAGTTTTTTAATATATCCCGAGTAGTTGTTTTAATGCTCGGGATATTTCTATCCAAGAATAAGTTTCTAGTGTTCCAGTATAGAGGGCGAGGAATAGCACAAGGGTAGAGGTATATAATGTGGTCAAATAAATGGCCATCATATTTTTTATTTTCAACTCCTTTCCTGATATTTGTAGGCTAGTATTATTATTTCCTCTGTTTGTCCAGCGTTGTCTGGGGAGTCGAAATAAAATATATATTTTAATTAGGGCATTAGAAACTTGAAGAATATAGATGAGAAAAGGAAAGGAGAGATGAATACGCCCTGCATAGCGGTATATAAAGAGCGATACTGCCATCCTACTTAAGCCTAGCCAAGCAAGGTATACAGTAAGAAAAGCCCAGCCCAGCTTTATTGTCAATAATATTGCGGCAATGGGGCTAACCAAAGATGTCCATATAACGAGTCTTTGATCTATTAAACACCACCAAATATAAGGTGGGACTTTACGAGGGCCTAGTGCGATAGCACGACCATTATTACGCAACATATTGCCGCTCCAGCGTAATAAGTTTTGCAAGGTACGTTGAAATCCATTGCCCTCTATATGCTCAACGGTATAAACCATAGTGTCACGCACATAAAGCATTTCAGCTTTATTCTTTAATAGTAAATACCATGTACTTTTATCATCTCCTGATAAAAAGCGAAAACGTCCCCATAACCAATGGTCAATATAGTCATTCTCTAGTCTATCAATAAAATCAGGCGCTGTGATAATTTGTGAGCGGAACATAGATAACCGCCCTGTTAAAGTCAGAACCCTTTTAGATAAAGCATGAGATTGCATCATTAGATGACGCTGTGCAAAACGCAGCTCGGTCATTTCAGACATCCACTTTGGACCATGAAAAATAGCTTTCTCATCGGTTGTTAATGCATGTAAATCAGGGTTTAAATGAAAGAAGGGCGCGCACTTTCGGAGTGTTCCTTCTGTCATTAACGCGTCCCCGTCCATTAAAATGACAGGAGCGTCTTTGATAACACCGTGGCGTGATAATGAGCGTAGACATTGACCAAGTGCAATACGTTTATCAGGGAGGGTTTGGCGTATTGCAACGACTTGGAAGGGTGTTTTTCCAACGTGTTTTTGTACATATGAGCGCACGATTTTTTCATCGTAGGGGTCGGCACTTAAATACAATGTTGCGGGTACAGCAAGGCTACGGCATTCTCGTAACATACGGTCAAGTAATGCCTCAGTGGTCTCTTTTTTCTCTTTATAACTGGCAATAACAAAATAGATATGAGGAGGCTTCCAGCCACTTTCATAAAGTTTATTAGCTTTTTCTCTTAAACGAGGAAAGGTGATGAATTCGTAAATTAGCGCACGTATAAGGTTTAAAAGCCACCAACTGTAACGCCATACACCAATAGCGGCAACTAATACAATCATGCGATGTTCAAATAGATTTTTCGTTTCATTCGACATGAAATGAATGAGCAAGAAAACACAGCAGATGTACATCAATAAATTGAATAAATCAATGGCACGCCATTCAAAATGACGCTCCGTTTGTAAGTTGTTTATTTGGTTTTCCATAAATAATATCTAGCGTATTGGAATAAGGATTGTTTAATCTTTTTCTTAGTTAAATATTTAAAAGCAAATTGTTCTTCTAAAGGCTCTTGCTCTAGCGTGCTATAGCTAATGACACTTCGTGTAATACGTGCTGTATCAAAAGTTCCGCCTTTCTTGGTATATGAAAATCCGCCTTTTGCTCTCTTTTGGTCAATTTTTTGCTTAGATTTGGTAAATTGATTGTAAATGTTATCTGTTTTTATCTGCTCTATTAAAAAATCATAACTGGTTTTTACTTGGTCTATATAGTCAGGCTCTAATAAGGCTATTTCCAACCAAGGTTCAAGATTGTAAACATGGTAGTGCAGGGCATCTCGTTCTTCGTAGTCAATACTCGTCCCATCATCTAATAAATTTTCTTTTACATGTAAGCGTAAATCTTCTCTATCTAATTCAAGTGATTTGTCATCCTCTAGGAGACGATCAATCATTAAAAGCATTTTGAGCTGATGGGTTCTGAAATTATTTTTTCCGCTAGAGGGGCCAAATTTCCATTTATGTTTATTGCTTTGCAGGTTGATAAGCCATATTTTTATTTTTTTTTGCTCTTCTTTGCTGAAGTGACAACGAAGTAAGTCATATGCCCATAAAAAACCTTCTAACCGAGTTTCATTAATAGGGTGTCCGTTAGGTTGGTGTACTTCTGCCCATGCGAGGAGGTATTTTTTAGCTTGTTTTAAATAAGCATCATCATTTTCCATATAATAAGCAAGTGCCATGAGCGCTGTGTTTTGTGCGTCACGAAGTGCAACTCTAGTTTTTTTCAAAGACTTGTTTTTTGCATTAACAATCCCTGCGCTTTGTAGTGACTTAATGGGGGTAGGATCTATTTTTAATAGTTTCTTAGTTGTTTTTACTAATGTTTTTTTCCAGTCAATGGTTAGTATATTTTTATTAGTCTCATCAGTGTTTTCTTTTATGTCACCTGATTTTGTATCTTCGGAAGTTAGCGTTTTTTTTTAGATGATATGTTTTTGTTTTTATTATTAGCACTTAACACAGAAATTTTATTTATATCTCTGATATGTTGGATGAAACTTTCTGGAAAGAGGTAAGCAGCATTTTTGCACTCCAGTGTTTCAGGCTTGCTGACTAAAGATTCAGGTATAGAACTACTTGCGTGAGCTTTACCGATAAATAAATCAAAGAAGCTGGCAATTTTTTCTTTAACTTTATTTGCAAAAGAACTGTTTTTCTCGACACTTAGCTTCACAGGTAAAGCAAAGGTTAATGTTTCTGACGATTTATCAGTAAACTTAAACGTTACCTTTGCTGTTTTATTTTTTGGTACATGACTATCAAATAAGCTTTTATTCGTTCCATCAATAATATCACTGGTGAAGTTAAGTTGAGTGAGTACCACAGGGTAGTCTCTCTTTAATAAAGGAGAATAAGCGATTGCTTTAGTACCAATTTTTAGTTTCGCAGCTTCTTCATGAGTTAAATGAGCTTCAATATATTGTTCACTATTATCTTGTTGAATAACGGCAACTAATTGCCCTGTTTTCATGTACTGATTTTGTAGCTCAACAATTTTAATGATTTTTCCAGAAATAGGGCTGTAAATAGTGTCTATTCCAGATAAAGATTCAGGGGTACTTTCGATGGCTTTAACTTTTAGCTGGGCTTGTTTTAGTTTAGCTTGAAGTATAGCTAAGGATTTTTTACTGTTTTTATTACCTTTTAAGCTATTCTTATATCCCTTTCTTGCAGCGTAGAGTGACTCTTTCGATGATCGTACCTTAGATTGTGCCGCGATCACTTTTTTACGTGAAATTTGGCATTCTGCCCTACGTTTTTTAGGATTGCGACGATCAATTTCACTGGCATAAAGGCGATTACATTTTACATTTTTAGATATTTTTGATGCTTGTAAAGAAGCATTAGCCGTATTTAGTTTGGTTTGAGCAAGACGTACTAGATGATTGCTTTTGTCTTTACTATCGTCAATAAGGGCTTCATACAATTTTACCTGTTGTATTGCAGCATCTAACTTATACTGCTTAGGGAGGCGATGAGTATCAGAAACATCAAGTGTTAGTAAGGGTTGACCAGCGACAACATGATCATTTTGGCTTACTAATATATCTTTTATTATACCTTGTCCATGTGACTGAACAGGGGTGATAGGAGCACTAACAAAGGCTGTTTTTACTTCCATCCGAAAGAAACTGTTATACAAGGTGGCGATAGTAAAGAGTAGTAACACAGATCCAAATGCTAAATATAGTCCTGTATATACATTTCGTTTTAATTTTCCTGACTCGTTATTTATAGGCGGGGTTAATTCTGTACTCGCTGGGGTGACAGGCATGTCAACACGGCGTAGAACATTGTCGATATTAACCATGTCTCCTGTATTTAAGGCCTCAGAAAAATACTTTAATAACTCCTGATGCTCTTCTGGAATATTTTTAAACGTAGCGACAAGCTCTTGGTTTTTAGCATCATAATGTAGAGGGGTTGCGGTCGCATCAAATTGAATATTAAAGTCTCGAAATTTGATAATGGGTTTAATGACCATTGACTCATTGAGATTTACATCACCAGTATAATCAACTAGCTTGAAGTGTTTGATGGTCCATTGAGAGACAAAATAAGTATGACCATCTACTTCCATTTGTAGCGGAAATAAGTCTCTCTTATGTAGCCTTCTGCGTGGCGCATCCCAATAAAATACTTCACTACTGATTTTTTGTTTAGCCATGATTCTACTCGAACTAAAATATATTATTAATTATGTTTAGAATATTTCTTATTTTCTTCTAACGATAACGATCTAGTTTTTATTTATTGTTTAAGATAGTAGTTATCTAAAAAGACTTTGGATTTAACGGCGTGGATAAGGCGGGGGATTACTCTGATAATTGGAAATAGGGCGTTTTAAAAAAAACAGATGATAATATTTTTCTATTATAAGAGAATGATTTGAGTGGTAAGTGATTGTTTCAAGGTGG
>CAZQTJ010000166.1:0-5068 GCA_964596035.1 uncultured Cocleimonas sp.
AATCACTGATAAGTTCCTTGGAGTAGTCTTACCATACTCTTTTCAATTTACTAACAAAATAATAGGGAGGTGAGCAATGAGATCAAATAAATTCATTATTTTGATGGCAAGTATTGGTATTTTTATCGCCTTAGCTATTACTTATTATATCGCTAAAAATACGGCGCAGAGTAAATTACAACGGAGTGTAAAAAATCAGTTACAACAAGTGGTGAATGAGCTAGAAATCACTCTGGAGCGTCACTCTTATCTTCCTGAAGTTCTTTCCTCTGATACTAAAATTATTGATTTTTTAAGTCAGCTTGAGCGTGGTGATGAGATGCATCAGAAGCAAAGGCAGATTAATCTTTCCTTAGAATACACTAATAATATTTCTGAAAGTGCTGCTATTTATGTCATGCGCCCTAACGGTGTGGTGGTTGCCTCAAGTAATTGGGAATCTGACACCTCTTTTGTTGGTAAGAATTTAGCGTTTCGTCCTTACTTTAAACATGCAATGCAAAATATTTTAGGTCGATATTATGCCGTTGGCGTTATTTCAGGTACGCGTGGTTATTTTTTTGCAAGTTCTATTCTTGTCGGTAATAAGGTGATTGGTGTTGTTGCGGTTAAAGTCGCGATTGATGATATTGAGTTTACGTGGGGGCAGGGTGCAGTTGATTTTATGGTGACGGATGCGAATGGTGTGGTGTTTCTTTCGAGCCAAAAGAACTGGAACTTGAAATCCGTTACGCCTTTATCTGAACAGCAGAAAAAGCGTGTAGCACAGAGTCGTCGCTATGGCGAAAATGTAATTTCCAGTTTAAAAAACACCCGATTAAATCTTACCGATTACAATTTTCAAAGTATCAAACTACTGGGTCACGATTATGAAATGCTATCGCAGAAAATGAAGTTAGCGGGTTGGGATGTGCGGGTTGTCGCGAGTCATGCAGGACTAAAAAAGCGTGTTTTAAACGCGATGCTGATGAGTACACTTATTTTGCTATTAGTTTCTGCACTGGCAACGTTGCTGTGGCGAGCACAGCGGCAACGCAAACAATATCAGCAAAAAATTACAGCAGAATTGGAAAATAAAGTCGTGCAACGTACACAAGCGTTAAAACAGTCGCAGGAAGATTTGATTCAAGCGGCAAAAATGGCGGCTTTAGGGCAACTATCGGCGGGTATGGCGCATGAGATAAATAATCCATTAACCGCCATTCGCGCCTACGCGGATAATGCGAGCCAGTTTTTACAAAAAAATCATCTGGATATGGTGGCATCAAACCTTGTTGAAATCAGCACGCTAACCGAAACGATGGCAACGATTACGCAACAACTGAAATCATTTTCTCGCAAAAGTAAGGGGCAAATGATGCCTGTATTAGTCGGTCAGGCAATAAATCATGCACTGGCAATAGTGCATCCTAAAATGAGTAGTCATCAAGTGACTTGCCATTGGGATGAAAGCCAACAAGGGGTGAGTGGAAAGGTGTTGGCAGATGAGCTATGGCTAGGGCAAATTTTGGTGAATTTACTTAGCAATGCGATAACCGCGACGCAAGATAGAGACGCGGGGGAAATTTGGATTCGTGTGGAGATGAGTTCAGCGACGCAGTTATGTATCAATATAAAAGACAATGGCATGGGTATTGATGATGATAATTTGTCGCATATTTTTGAGCCATTTTTTACTACTAAAGCATCAACAAAAGGCTTAGGCTTGGGGCTTTCTATCTCCTTTAATTTGGCAAAAGATATGCAAGGTTCTTTAACAGCGTGCAATCATAAACAGGGGGGAGCAGTGTTTAGCCTATGCCTACCAAGAGCGATTAATTCATGACAATACCAACTATTTTATTAGTCGATGATGAAGCTTCGGTGCGTCAGTCGATAGAGCAGTCTTTGCAGTTGGCAGACTTTCAGGTAAAAAGCTTCCCCTCTGCGAAAGCGGTCTTAGCACATATTAGCCCTGACTTTTTTGGTGTATTGCTGAGTGATATTCGAATGCCCCAAATAGATGGGTTGGAGTTGATGCATAAGGTGCTAGAAATTGATGCGGAATTGCCTGTGATTCTTATCAGTGGTCATGCCGATGTCAGTACCGCTGTCAGTGCAATTCGTGAAGGGGCGTATGACCTTATTGAAAAACCTTTTTCTGCCAGTGTCTTGGTGGATAGAGTAAAACGTGCCGTTGAGCAACGTCGCCTCACCTTGGAAAATCGTCATCTTAAAGAAGCCTTAGAAAATCAAAATAGAATTGGCCCACGTATTCTAGGTGAAGCTCCCGCCATGCTCAAATTGCGTAAAATGGTATCGTTAATTGCCAATGCAGAGACGGATGTTTTAATTTTTGGCGAAACAGGCACGGGTAAAGAATTATTTGCACGATCTTTACATGAGCAAAGCAAACGTCGTGAGCATAATTATGTTGCCATAAACTGTGGTGCTATCTCTGAGCAGTTGCTTGAAAGTGAACTATTTGGACATGAAGCTGGGGCATTTACCGATGCGAAAAAAAGACGCATAGGAAAGTTTGAATATGCAAATGGTGGGACGCTGTTTTTAGATGAAATCGAAAGTATGTCCACAGCAACCCAAGTTTCTTTATTACGAGTATTGCAGGAGCGTAATATAGAACGCCTTGGTTCTAACGCATTAATTCCGCTAGACATGAGAGTCATCGCCGCAACAAAAATAGATTTAAAAGATGCCGCAGAGCGCAAAGAATTTAGAGAAGACCTTTATTATCGACTCAATGTCGTCACCTTAGATTTACCCCCATTACGTGATCGGCGTGATGATATTCCCCTCTTATTTCAACATTTTGTGCTAGTTGCCTCAGCGCGTTGTGAAACCGAAGTGCCACCGCTCAACCGTAAAGCATTACACACTTTACTAGAACATCATTGGCCAGGAAATATACGCGAGTTACGCAATATGGCAGAACGCTATGTCTTATTAGGCGAAAGCGTCAACTTTGACTTTCCTACATTAATGAACTCCAATGAAATGCCCGCAGGACTAACCCTACCAGATCAAGTTGCCTGTTTTGAAAAGACCTTAATAATACAAGCACTAAGCAATCAAAAAGGCTGTATAAAAGCCGCAATGGAATCACTAGGATTACCACGTAAAACATTAACGGATAAAATGAAAAAGTATGGGCTGGAGCGTTGGCGGTTTTTGAAAAATGATGGCGAAATTTAACGTTTGTTATCAATATTCCTAATTGATTTTTTGGCTACCATTAACTCCGTAACTTGGGTAAGTGATAGTGCCATCCGATAGCCTTTACCAAGTATCTGCCGTCGCTAAGTCCCAATTCATTTTCCAGTCTTCTGGAAGTTGATTTTCATTAAGTAAGGCATCTGTTTTTAAGAAGGTATAAAGCTCTCCATAGTGCTTTATCTTAGGACCACTAATACGACGATAGATATGGTGTGGTTTTACTTGTTCTAAATGCTCCATGCCAGCGGCGGCTAATAGCTCGACAAGGTTGACTATCATGGCGTTGTGATAGTTTGCAACGCGTTGGGCTTTATCGTCAACATCCAGTGCTTGAAAACGTGCAGGGTTTTGGGTAGCCACACCTGTAGGGCAATGATCGTTGTTACAATTGCGTGATTGAATACAGCCCAGTGCAAACATCATGGCACGCGCAGAGTTTACGGTATCAGCACCTAATGCTAATAGGCGCACGATATGAAAGGCAGATAGGGCTTTTCCTGATGCAATCAACCTTACCTTATTACGTATTCCACAGCCTGTTAATGCGTTATGAACAAAGGCTAAACCTTCACGCAATGGCGTACCCACCGAGTTTGTCATTTCAATGGGTGCAGCGCCTGTGCCACCTTCGCTACCATCAATCGTAATAAAGTCAGGCGTGATACCTGTTTCTAACATAGCTTTACACAGTGATAAAAATTCAATTTTACTACCGATGCAGAGTTTAAATCCCACAGGTTTTCCGCCTGATAAATCACGCAGTTTTTTAACAAAAAAAAGCAGTTCGGTCGGGTTTGAAAAGGCGGAATGAGCAGGAGGAGATATAACATCTTTGCCAATAGGGACGTTACGAATTTCAGCAATTTCAGCGGTGACTTTCGCAGCTGGTAAAATACCACCATGTCCAGGTTTAGCCCCTTGAGATAGTTTTATTTCTATCATCTTTACGACATCTTTTCTCGCATTTTTAACAAATAAACGAGGATCAAATTTCCCTTCTTTTGAGCGACAACCAAAATAGCCAGTCCCTATTTGCCAGATGAGATCTCCGCCATATTTTAAGTGATAAGGGGTAATACCACCTTCACCTGTGTTATGTGCAAAATCATCAATTTTTGCTCCTTTATTTAAGGCCATAATAGCGTTTTGACTTAATGCACCAAAGCTCATTGCAGAGATATTTAAAGGGGAGGCTAAGTAAGGCTTGGCACAAGTTTGCTCACCAAAAAGTACACGCGGGTGATGGTCAACAACTGGGTGAGGGGAAATAGAGTGTGTAATCCACTCATAACCATCATGATAAACATCAAATTGAGTGCCAAATGGGCGAGTATCACGCACACCTTTGGCGCGTTGATACACCAATGATCGAAATTCAAGGCTAATGGGTTGTCCGTCTGTATTTGACTCGACAAAATACTGTTGAATCTCAGGACGAATAGACTCAAGCACATAGCGCATATGACCAATCACGGGGTAATTTCGAAGCAGGGCGTGACGATGTTGGCTTATATCATAAATACCCAATGCGACAAGGGGGATAATCAGCAGTAGAAGCCACCAGATAGGAGGCCAAATAAGCCCTAGTGTGGTGCTGAGCAGTAGAGATACTCCTGAGATAATAAAAAACATCGTGCGAACGGTCATAAAACCTCCAAGTTATAATGAATTATCTATACGTGATTCATTAGATATAGATGTAAAAGGGTTAAAAAACCGATGTGATTTAATTTTTTAATGCTTTTACTTTGAGGAGTTTTTTTATATCTCTCGATATAAAAGATAAATGGTAGGCTTAACGGGTGATTAAAAATTGAACAAATCTGTTGGTTTTGCTAGTATCATACTATCTAAA
>CAZQTJ010000167.1:0-5039 GCA_964596035.1 uncultured Cocleimonas sp.
CAAGTAGCTGCGCTGGGTTTGTAGTTCATGAAAAATTCAAAAGGAACAATGTGTCTTCTTTGTCAAATATTTCAGATCATATTTATATCCCCCGTAATAAATATGAACTAGCACAAGCTCAACGTCTCTTCCACGGGCGTGGGCATTTCTACAAGGGATTAGAGCATGTAACCATTGATTATTTGTTCCCTGTCGTCTTAATCACACTGTTTAAGCCTGAGCCACTTTCGGCTATCAGGGTATTATGTGATTATCTCATTTCAGTCTTACCCAATATCAAGAGTGTGCAATTACAACATCGTTATCAAATGGCAGGTCCTATTGATGTGATTTGGGGTGAGAAAATAGAATCATTCAATATTATAGAGAACAATCTAAAGTTTAAAATCAGCCTTGGTAAAGCCCGAAATACAGGCTTATTCTTAGATATGCGTAATGGAAGGCAGTGGGTCGAGAAAAACAGTCAAAATAAACGCGTATTAAATCTATTTTCTTATACCTGTGGATTTTCAGTCGCGGCAATAGCGGGTGGAGCAACTAGCGTTGTTAATATCGATATGAGTGGCGCAGCATTAAGTGTGGGTAGGGAAAATCATCGTTTAAACTCCCATGATTTAAAAAAAATACGTTATGAGAAGTTAAATATCTTTAAATCGTTTGGGCGTTTGAAAAAACGCGGTCCTTTTGATCTTTTAGTGTGCGATCCCCCCACTTTTCAAAAAGGAAGTGTGCAGATTGATCGAGACTATCCTAAGATAATGAGGCGGTTAAATGAGTTTATGGCAGATGAGAGTAGCTTATTACTGTGCTTAAACTCTCCCGACTTAGAGGTGGATTTTATGATGGATAATATGAAGTTAAATGCACCCAGTTATACCTTTGAAAAAGCAATAAATCCACCCGATATTTACGTGGATGCGCAGAATAAAGGTCTTAAAACATTAGTTTTTAGCAAGAAATAGTTAGTGTTCATCTACGTAAGAGCATAAGGTTTAATAAGTTGAGCTATCTTATTGTTTTTATCTATGGTTAGATATTAGCCGATATGGGGGATTTTATTGCGTTCTCATGGTCATAATGGTATTAATAGACTTAATTAGTTAAATTTATAAGGAAGTATAAATGTCACTTCAAAAATCTATAGCTATAGCTTTATTGGCGACTAGTTCTTTTCTAAGTTTTTCCCATGTAAATGCAGCTGAAGATTTTCTAAATGCAGCTGAAGATTTTCTGAAAGATGATGCAGGCAAGAGTGAATTACAATCTGCGGCAATGCTTTTGGGTGTTTATACCGCTCCTCCTAAACAAATAATTAAACCACAACCACAGGTGATAAACCGTTATCGACCTGTTGCTCAAAATAAATATCATGCCGTTCAACTTCGTGAACGCAGACTCCTCAATAAACGTAAACGCGAAAATTTACAGCGTTTACAAAACAAAAAACGCCGTCTTAACCATCGTAAGCAGTTATTAAGACAGGTTGCACTTAAGCGTGGACAAAACACCTACTTTGCAGGTAGAGCTTCGGCTTTAGCGGGTAACAGTGTTTGGCATCGAGTAAGAAACGGTTTTCGTTTACGTAATGACTCTTATCGACCATCAGTACAACGTGCTATTCGACAATACAAAAATCATCCAGCGCGCTTAATGAGAACATTAAACCGTTCAAGTGATTATTTACACCTCGTAGTCACTGAGTTAGAACGTCGTAGAATGCCAACAGATTTAGTTTTATTGCCGATGGTTGAGAGTGCTTATGTCAATAAGGCGCGATCTCATGCGGGAGCAGTCGGTCTTTGGCAGTTTATCTCTAGCACGGGTAAACGCTACGGTTTAAAGCAAACGCGTGGCTATGATGGGCGTATGGATATACTGGAATCCACTCGTGCAGCAATGGATTATTTGCAAAAATTACATCGCGAATTTCGTGGTGATTGGTTGTTAGCTTTAGCCGCTTATAATTGTGGCGAGAATCGTGTTCATCGTGAAATAGAAAAAAATAGAGCAAGAGGATTGCCAACAGATTATTGGAATTTATCTTTACCGCGTGAAACGAAGTACTATGTACCTAAATTATTGGCATACCGTGAAGTCATTCGCACACCTCAGTCATTTGGAGTACGTCTTCCCGCAGTAGTAAATACGCCGCAGTTAGTACAAGTGCGAGTAAATAAAGCAGTTGATCTAAAGAAAGTAGCAAGAAGTGCAGGTTTACATCACTCTGTTATTACCAGTCTAAACCCTGCGTATAAATACGGCGTAACCATGCCATCAATGACGCGTAGAATGGTTTTACCGCGTCAGTATGCTGGTAATATACAAAGAGCAATTCAACGTGCGCCAACGGTTAGTCCTGCTAAGTTAATTCGTTATGCAAGCGCAAATACCAGAAGATATCGTAGTAGACGTGTTTTTCGTTATAAAGTACGTTCAGGAGAAAACTTATCAACAATAGCAGCTCGTTACGGCACAACCGTTAAGAAGCTAATGCGTTTGAATAGAATGCGCAATTCAAGGATTAGAGTAGGTAAGCGTATAAAGATAGCGACTAAGTCAAGACGTGCGAAATTAGGTTAGGAACTCTAAAGAAATTAAGGATTCAATATTTAGCAATTCAAAAAGGTTTACATCATTTTAGATGTAGATCTTTTTTGTTTGAGAGAGATAAAACTGCTAGTAATATATAATTTATATCACTATAGTTATTTTTTATGCCAGATAAAGAGTCTAGGAGAAAAATAAATGAAAGTATCTCATGTAGTGAATCAACCGTTATCAACTCGAATTTTATTACCTTTTATGGCGCTATTGATATTAATGTTTAGTATTAATTTTGCGACAGCGGAGAGTAAGAAAGAAGAGGCAGCGGAGGAGGTTAAGCATAAAATAGTGATACAGGTCAGTACGGATGATAAACGTACTCAAAAGATAGCAATGAACAATGCCGTTAATTTACAGAAGCATTATGGCGTTGATAATATCGATATAGAAATTGTATCTTATGGTCCAGGTTTAGGGCTAATGACGGCTAAAAGTCAGTTTGCTAAGCGGGTTCAAAGTTTAGCGTTACAAGATATTACCTTTAGTGCTTGCATGAATACGATGAACAAAGTGAAGAAAAAAACAGGTCATCTACCAAAACTTCTAAAGGGTGTTGGAACAGTTCCTGCTGGAGTGGCGCGTATTATGGAGTTACAAGAGCAAGGTTATAGCTATGTTCGTCCCTAATAAATCGAAGTTAGACTGATAGCTTTTTACATTAGAGTTTGTGTTTAATCACGCAAACTCTAATTACATCCTACATTTCTGCCCAATCTCTAGCCCGCAAATAATCACTATAAAGCTTAGCTTCTTCTGTATCATCTTCTGGTTGCCAGTCATATCGCCACTTAACCAGTGGTGGCATAGACATTAATATGGATTCTGTACGTCCACCTGACTGCAATCCAAATAATGTGCCACGGTCATAAACAAGGTTAAATTCTACATAACGACCACGGCGATAGAGTTGAAAGTCACGTTGGCGTTCGCCATACTCCGTATTTTTTCGTTTTGCCATAATAGGTCGATAGGCATCAATATAGCTATCGCCAATACTTTTGATATACGCAAAAGATTGATCAAAACCTTCTTCGTTTAAATCATCAAAAAACAGTCCACCAATACCACGCGGCTCATCACGATGCTTTAGGTAAAAGTAATCATCACACCATTTTTTGTGATCGTCATATCTGTTGTCACCAAAAGGTTCGCAAGCTTTTTGAGCTGTTTTATGCCAATGAATACAATCTTCATCATTACCATAATAAGGTGTTAAGTCGTAACCACCGCCAAACCACCAAACAGGATCAGCCCCTTTTTTTTCAGCAATAAAAAAACGTACATTAGCGTGAGAGGTAGGGATATAAGGATTGTGTGGATGTATAACCAGTGATACGCCCATCGCTTGAAAGCTACGACCTTCAAGCTCAGGTCTGCCTGCTGTTGCAGAGGCGGGCATATTATCGCCAAACACATGCGAAAAATTCACCCCTCCTTGCTCAATAATAGCGCCTTCGGTCAGTAAACGTGTACGTCCACCACCGCGCATACCTTTACCACCTTCAGGACGTTGCCACTCATCAATCATAAAGTCGGCTTTGCCATCTTCTTCCGCAAGTTGCTCACAGATAGAGTCTTGTAAAGATAGTAGGTACTGTTTTACTGCGTTAATATCGGGGGTGGACATTATTTAAACACCAGAACAATTTGGGAATGGAATTATATCAGTCTAGTAAAAATTAGAAAAAGGGTATCTTTATACTTATTAGTGGTTTTTGTCTTATTGTTGCCCACCTACTTGTGTATTAATAGCGCTTTCTAGCTGCTTCTAGTCTTGCCTTCAATGCGCCAGTATGTGCATGACTCAAGGCAATCGCTAAGCCATCGGCAGTATCCTCTTGAATTTTTCCTTGTAGATTTAATAAGATCTTAACCATATGCTGTACTTGGCTTTTATCTGCATTACCTTTACCAACGGTGGCAAGTTTTATTTCTCGGGCGCTATATTCATAGACGGGGATATTTTTCATCACCGTCGCGCAAATAGCCGCCCCACGAGCTTGACCTAGTTTTAAAGCAGAGGAGGGGTTTTTAGCAAGAAAGACATCTTCAATTGCCATTTGATGCGGTTGATACTCAATAATGATTTCTTCAAGCTGGCGATAAATAGAGCCTAATCGCTCGGGAAAAGGCGCATTGCCCAAGCGAATACAGGTGCTAAATACATGCTTGCTGTGGCGGCCGTCACTATCAATAATGCCTATGCCCGTTATGCGAGAGCCAGGATCAATACCTAAAATTCTAATCATGCCGTATAGCCTCATTCCTTAGCGTCAACTGTATTATTATGCCCATCACGTTGCTCTCGTGTTATTGATTTATACAGATGATTGTTGGAGCTGGGTTAATCTGTTGTTTCACACGAAAAATTGTAGGTTGGTGCTAAGGCACGAAGCCCAACATGACAAAACTTGATGAGTAGCACTAAACTAAAT
>CAZQTJ010000168.1:0-5032 GCA_964596035.1 uncultured Cocleimonas sp.
CTAGAATGCGGGTTTTAGTACGTTCGCGGATGGTTGCGAACTATGTAATGGCGGAGAGGCAGGGATTCGAACCCTGGGAGGGCTACAAACCCTCGCCGGTTTTCAAAACCGGTACTTTCGGCCACTCAGTCACCTCTCCAAAGAGCGCGTAGGATAATAAAAACCGCGCTATCAATCCAGTAATATTTTCAAAAATCACTGTTTTTTTTAAATTGTTGTTTTAAAAGTGCCTTAATGCGTTGTGCAGATAAGCTAATCGCTTTATATATATGTGGCTTTTATCCTGTTGCAGGCGATTGTTCTATATGACTGACTAAATCTGCTAGCTGTCAAGTCCCGCTAGATCATAAACGTTCTTTTTAAATCAATTCCGATGATAGGAACGTGCATGTTTCTCAATAAGTTTACGCTACCATCGAAACCTCTGCCCATTTCATCACGACCTCTCGCAATACTGCTTGCTTAACAGGCTTAGGAAGATAATCGTCCATTCCTGCGGCTAAACATTTATCTCTATCTCCTGCCAAGGCATTAGCGGTTAAGGCAATAATGGGAATTGCTTCCTTTTCTGACTCTTCCTCCCACTGCCGTATATTTTTTGTTGCATTGTAACCGTCCATAATGGGCATATGCATGTCCATCAATATCAATTTATAACGGTTTTCTTTCATCTCATCTAATGCTTTTTGACCATCAGTAACATGCTTAACGCTTAAGCCTATTTTCTCCATCATGGTTGTCGCAATTAAGGCATTCACGGGATTGTCTTCTGCTAAGAGTATGTCTGTAATATTTTCAACTGGCTCATTAACCTTGCCAGCATGATTTTTTTCATCAAACCCTTCTGATCTGTCGTGGGCAAAGTCTTCAAGGTCTTGCTGGGTATATCTATCTTTAATTTGCAAACATTCCAACAACACGTCTTTCAACATATTTTCACGTATTGGTTTAGTCAAACAAATATCAATATTAGCAATTCTTCGCTCTTCTTCTGCTAAAGCATAGTCACTTAAAACTACCTTCGGTATACGCCGAAAATCAGGCTGTGTATTTAATATGTCTGACAACTCTAAGCTATCCATACCCGGCATGAAATAATCAACCAAGACAATATCAAAAGGTGTCAAGTTGGTTCTACTTTTATACAGCTCACTAATCGCCTCGCGCCCATTATCTACCATGAGATATTCAACACCCCACATCGAAAAATAATGATCAAATAGGCTTAAATTCGCTTTATTTTGTTCAACAACCAACACTTTTAAGTTTGATAACTCAGAGCTTGCTACCGAAACTTTTTCAACTTGAAAATCAACGGTTTCAAAAGGAATATCAACCCAAAAATGACTCCCCTGTCCTTCCATGCTTTCAAGATTTATGCTCCCACCCATCAAGTGAGCCAGCTCTTTACTAATGGTTAAACCAAGCCCTATTCCTTCATATTCACGCGTTGTTGACGCATCAATTTGAGCAAAGGCATTGAATATTTCATCCATTTTCAATTCTGGAATGCCAATACCTGTATCTGTGATTTCTATACGTAAGACTGTTTTTTTATCGTTCAAGTCCAATAATTTAACTTCTGAAACAATAGACCCACTGCTGGTAAATTTAACGGCATTATTGGCAAGGTTCATCATTATCTGACGCACCTTGCTCGGATCACCTTTAACACGAAGTGGAACGTCTTCTTCCATGCTAGTGATAAATTTCAAGTCTTTATCATCCGTCATGGTTGCAATGATTTTATTAACATCGGCAAACAACTCCCGAATATTAAAAGGCATTGTTTCTAATTCTAACTGATTAGCATTTATTTTGGAGAAGTCGAGAATATTATTCACAATATCCAGCAAGTTTTCCCCTGAGGTTAATGCTGTATTGATAAATGTTTTTTGCTTTGCTTCTAAATTGGTATCGTCTTTTACAATTTCTAAAGATCCGAGAATTCCATGAATGGGGGTGCGTAACTCGTGGCTCATATTCTCCATAAATCGTGATTTTTTCTCTGACTCTTTTACGGCTTTAAGTTTTTGTTCCGCTTCTTCTTTTAACTCTATATTTAGCTGCGTCATCTCCCTTGTTGACTCGTCCAAGGCCTTTTCTAATAAATAGCGCGCATCTTTATTACTGGCATAGGCAGAGTTGATTGTCTTCAAAAATTTTTGCCACTGCTCTTCGTTATTAGGCATCTCCCTTTCACTAAGATTTGCTTGCTTAAGCTGGCGTCGTAAAGATCTATCAACCATTGTGCTATCCCTCTTTTTTTTATTTTATATTCGTGAATTGTTGTCATTGTCTGATTATGCAAATCACAACTGGCATTCTTCTTGACAAGTCCTTATACAGAGGCGGATTCGTGAGGAAGAACTAGCGGTTTAATGGCAACATACTGATCAATAACCGCAGATAAAGCATCCATTTTTATGGGCTTAGCTAAATAACCGTCCATACCAGAATCTAGACATTTTTGTTTATCTGATAGCATCACATTGGCTGTCAAAGCAATGATAGGGATGCGGTGGCTAATGATGTTTAATTGCCAAAACTCTTGTAAAGACTTTGTTGCCTCGTAGCCATCCATTACTGGCATTTGGCAGTCCATAAAAATCAAATCATAATGATGCTGTTGATTTTCTGTCATTGCATCAAGAAGGAGTTGACCGTTATTTTTTATGGTGACAGTGCAATTTAGTTGAGTCAGCATTTGTTCTATCACAATTTGATTGACTACATTGTCTTCTGCAACAAGTACATTGATCTTTTTTAGATTTTTATTCTCAGCCTCTTGAGTATTATCAAGGGATGTAATTTTTTGTTTTGGGCTACCCTGTTCATTTTCTAAAATTTTCATTAACTTAAGTGGCATCATGAATGAAAAAACACTGCCTTTACCTAGTTCAGAGCTAACTTCCATTTTACCGCCCATTTCATCCACTAAACGCTGGCTCAGCGCTAAACCTAAACCTGTGCCTCCAAAGTTGCGTGTAGTTGATGTGTCTGCTTGAGTAAAATAATGAAAAATATGTTGTTGTGATTCTTTAGATATACCAATACCCGTATCAGTTACATTGCATTTAAAGCAGATCTCTTGCTGCTGCTTTTCAACAATAACCTCAACTTTTACACCGCCTTCAGTCGTAAATTTAATCGCATTACCGATTAAATTTATAATGGTCTGCCTTATCCGTGTAGGGTCTCCTCTAAACTGCTCTCCTATATCACTTTTAAAGGAGTAACTCAGCGTGATGTTTTTTTCGATTGATTGTTGCTCTAACAAGCGTACAACTTCTTTAACAAGTTGCTTTAAATTAAAGTTAATGGACTCAAAGCTTATTTTTCCTGCTTCAATTTTTGATAAATCCAGTATGTCATTGAGTAAGACTAAGAGCGCATCAGCAGAATTTTTTGCGATTGTTAAGCGCTTACGCTGAGGTTTTTCTAAAGGCTCATTTAAGGCAAGTTCCAACATACCAAGCACACCATTCATAGGAGTACGAATCTCATGGCTCATATTGGCTAAAAACTGGCTTTTTGCTTTAGCGGATGAGTTTGCCGCCTCAACCGCGTGAGTTAGGCGATTGAGTAGTATTTTGACATAGAAAGATAAAACGAATAGTGAAATATACACAGCTAAAATACTGCTAATATTTTCTGTCCAATAATCAGCAATTGTGCAAGCGACAGTAAAACCAATCAAACTAAATATAAAGGCTACATTGAGATACTGCACACCAAATCGAAAACCATTGCCTATGATAATAATTAAATAAATCCAACTCATTCCTATTACCCAATGGTCTCCAATGACCATATAGGCGCTGACAGTGCTTATATCTAAAACCATCCCTATGATAATTCGGGTATTACTCAGCTTTGGGGATAACTTGATAGAGGCGAATAATAGGAGTGCTAATACAGCGTATGTAATGACAAAAAATATACTAAGTTGTAATCCATCAGCATTCTGAGGAGAAACCCAAAAAAAGATATAGCTACACGTAATGAGAATAACGAACAGGCGCATCAGTGATTGTTCAACTTCACTACCTAACTTACTTGATAGGTCATAAACATTTCTTTTTAGTATATTTGCCATGATAGATATTAAGTAATTTAGCCTGATGCAACACTTTTCAGTAATTCGGATGCAGGGCTGTTATAATTTTTCTCTTTACTCTTGAGTGTATTGACTGAGCCTTTCTTTTTTTGTCGTCGAGTCAATATTGCCATCATCCTAAGATTTTTTTCAGTTAAGGTCATTGCTGTTTTCACCCAGAGATCGATACTAAAGACGAGACTTTCGTATGTTATACCTTGTTGATATTGCTTAATTTTCTGTAATGCTTGGTGCGATCCTAAACTATTTTCTCTCTGCTCAATAAACTTCTTAATTTCTTGAGTTCCCTGTCCACTCTCAACAAGGGAATAAATTCCTCCCATTAGCTTCAGTTCTTGTGCGGTATATCGCTTTCCTGTTATAAAGGCTCTATCTGCTTCAAGTGGCCCTGCAAAACGTTTAAAAAGATCATACGCCCCCATTCCTGGGAAAAAACCAAATAAAGATTCAGGAAACGAAAAAGAAGACTTTTTTTCTGAAAAAATATACGGACAGGCTAATGCGGCTTCAAAACCACCACCTAAAGTATCACCAGCTACATTTGCAATCATAGTAATTTGGCGTTTACCACCTGTTAATGCCCAATAAATAAGGTCTATACAGACTATGCCATAATCCCTTAGTGGTTCAGGATTATTCTGCCTAACTAATTCTGAGAAATACGCTAAGTCGCCACCTAAATTATAAATTTCAGGGTGATCTGATTGAAGAACAACGTAACGAATACTATCTGGGTAGGCTGGGTCAGGAGACCCATATTCATCTAAACGATGAAATAAACTAAGCAACTCCACCAACATCGACAAGGTAAAACATTGCCTACCCACAGGGTTCATACCCACCCAAAGCGTTGCACTCTCTTTATCACACGTTACGGTAAGTTCCTTGTAGTCAGGAATGATCAACGACATA
>CAZQTJ010000169.1:0-5022 GCA_964596035.1 uncultured Cocleimonas sp.
AAAAAAAGAGAGCCAAAGGCTCTCTTTATATATCAAAAGCATCATCCTAGCTGATACCTTTGATAAATTAGGCGATATTATTCCACCCTTACGCTAAGTATAGTCTATTTATTAGTAAATTCTGGATAAGCTTCCATTCCACATTCACCAATATCTACGCCTTCGTACTCTTCTTCTTCAGATACTCTGATTCCCATTACCATTTTGATTATTAACCAAACAATAAAGGATACTATAAATACCCAGATGAAGATGGTTGCTGCGCCTACTAATTGACCTACAAAGGTAGTACCTGTATTGGTTAATGGTACTGCCATTAATCCCCAGAATCCTACTACGCCATGTACTGAGATTGCGCCGACTGGATCATCAATTTTGATTTTGTCGAATGCTACGATAGAGAATACAACGATGATTCCACCGATAGCGCCTATGATAGTTGCCATTAAAGGTGTTGGTGTTGAAGGTTCTGCTGTGATAGCGACAAGACCTGCTAATGCACCGTTAAGTGCCATTGTTAAGTCAGCTTTACCAAACATAATGCGTGCTACTATAAGTGCCGCGATTACACCGCCTGCTGCTGCTGCGTTTGTGTTTAAGAACACCATTGCGACAGAGTTAGCGTTTGCGATGTCGCCTAGTTTAAGCACTGAACCACCGTTAAATCCGAACCAACCCATCCATAGTATGAATGTACCTAATGTTGCCATTGGTAGGTTACAACCAGGAATGGGCTTGATGCTTCCGTCTTCTGCATATTTTCCTTTACGTGCGCCAAGTAAGAGAACACCTGCTAGTGCAGCGGCTGCACCTGCCATGTGAACGATACCAGAACCAGCGAAGTCAGAGAATCCGAAGTCATCACCTAGAGAGAATAAACCAAATACTGATTTTCCGCCCCATGTCCAAGAACCTTCCATTGGATAGATGAATGCCGTCATAACAACAGCAAATAGTAGGAAAGCCCATAGCTTCATGCGTTCTGCAACTGCACCTGACACGATAGACATTGCGGTGGCAACAAATACAACTTGGAAGAAGAAGTCAGAAGCATTTGAGTAAACAGCTCCGCCTGTGAATCCACCTTCTCTACCAGCAAACTCTTTAAGGACTGTTGCTGTCATGCCGTCAGCATCTTTTGCGCCATCTAAAGCGATGTCTTTTAAGAACATGCCGCCGTCATACATAATGTCGTAGCCGACAGTAAGGTATGCAGTACAAGCAATAGCATAAAGTGCGATATTTTTCGTTAAGATTTCAGTGGTGCTTTTAGAACGTACTAAACCCGCTTCTAGCATCGAGAAGCCAGCCGCCATCCACATAACCAACGCACCCATGACTAAAAAGTAAAAGGTGTCGATGGCATATTGTAATTCAAAAATATTATTTTCCATTTGATACTACTCCTGCTAATTAAAGTGCTTCTGGGCCAGTCTCGCCCGTACGAATACGTATTGTCTGTTCGATAGCCGATACAAAAATCTTGCCATCACCAATTTTGCCTGTGTTAGCAGCTTTGCTGATTGCTTCGATTACTTGGTCTACGTTATCGCCAGAAATGGCTGCTTCAATTTTTACTTTAGGTAAAAAATCAACAACGTACTCTGCACCTCGATAAAGCTCGGTATGTCCTTTTTGACGCCCAAAACCTTTTACTTCGGTTACCGTAATGCCTGTAACGCCAATCTCAGAGAGTGCTTCGCGCACGTCATCGAGTTTGAAAGGTTTAATAATTGCAGTAACTAGTTTCATGTAGTTTATCTCCAGTATGTATTTTTAATGTACTAGGAAGAGGGGTGTTAAGTAGGTTTATTCTGCCCGCCTACTTAAATGCTAAGCCTCCATAGCTAAATAGATACATGCATATATTGTGCCAACTTTTAACGGTTAAAAATACATCTATAGTTGATGAAAATAATGTCTTTTAACTATTTGATATAGATCAATAAAAATAAACTGTACCTTTGGGTGTAATGTGATTTTTGTTTAAGTTGTTGTGTATTTTAGCTTGCTATGACTGACTTAACGTATTCTTAATAGGTGCTTAATATGGGGGGCATGGTCGTTGAATGTTTTATACAGAGGAGAAGTTACTTATGAGTGCGTATTTGCTACTATCTGCACCAAATTGGTGCGGATAGTGCGTGATGCTTGTTTAGATAATTGGCACATCAAGATGTAGAGATAAACATAGGGCATCTTTTGTAAGGGACTGTAAAGAAATGAAGTTAGTATTTAGACTTTTAAGTCCTTTCGTCTTTGATGAGCAAATTTAGTGGTGAGTGATAAATAGTCAGTTATGGAGGTTTGTTTTAAGTTGGCTTGAAAATTGCTTGTAGTAACTTGATGATGAATAAAAATACTAACATAAGCTTTGGTCTATCAGACTCTTTAACAACCGCTATTGTGTTGTTAGATACCTCTTTATGTATTCAATATATGAATATTGCGGCAGAGGTTCTCTTTGGGCAGAGCCAAAGACGTGTCGCAGGGAAGGTGTATACCTCTCTTTTTAATATGAATATCGCCACTCATCATTTAGATTTTGTTTTAAAACATCGTGATACTCAGACTTTACGTGAGTGTGTATTGAAGGTGACGCACGAAGAGCTTATCGTTGATTGTATTGCTAGTCCGTATATAAATGATGGTGAGTTAGACGGAGTGGTGGTGGAGTTGCATCGTGTTGATCGTCAATTACGTATGTCCAGAGAAGACCAACTATGGAAAGAGCAAGAGGCAACGCAAACTTTAGTACGTGGTTTGGCACATGAAATTAAAAATCCACTGGGTGGTTTGCGTGGTGCGGCTCAATTACTAGAAAGTGAACTAATAAATGATGAGCTGAAGGACTATACCAAAATTATCATCTCCGAAGCTGATCGTTTGCAGGTATTGGTTGACCGTATGCTGGGTTCACCACATCCACAAAAAAATCAAGCAGTTAACATTCATGAAGTATTGGAGCGTGTGCGCAAACTGGTGAAGCCGAGCTTGCCCGATGAAGTTGAGTTGCGTTTTGATTATGACCCAAGTATTCCCGATTTACATGCCGATAGGGATCGTTTGATACAAATCATTTTGAATATAACAGGCAATGCAATTAAAGCAGTCGGTGAGAAGGGGAGTATTTTATTTCGTACACGTATATTGCGTCATATTACTCTGCATCATAAAACGCACCGTCTTGTTTTAAAGCTAGAGATTGTTGATAACGGCGTGGGAGTGCCAAAAGACCTACAAGATAAAGTATTTTTCCCGATGATTAGTGGTTCAGCCGAAGGCACGGGGTTAGGTTTGTCGATCGCGCAGTCTTTGGCAAATAAACACAATGGTTTAATAGAGTTTGAATCAAAGCCAGGAGAAACACGTTTTATCTTACTTTTACCTATTAATGAAATAAAAACAATAGAGGAAGCCGATGTCACGACCTGAAACAGTATGGATAGTTGATGATGAGCAGTCAATTCGCTGGGTGTTAGAGCGTGCTTTAACAAAAGCAGGGATGAATCTAAGCAGTTTTAAGTCTGCCAATGATTTATTGCGTGCTTTAGATCAGTCGCAGCCAGAAGTGATTGTTTCTGATATTCGTATGCCAGAGATGGATGGTTTCGAGTTATTAAAGCGCGTACAACGACGTTTTCCTACGATTCCTGTGATTATTATGACGGCACATTCCGATATGGACAGCGCTGTTTCTGCCTATGAAAAGGGTGCGTTTGAGTATTTGCCAAAGCCATTTGATATTAATGATGCCACTGCATTAGTAAAAAGAGCCAGTGAACAATATCGTTCGCAACAAAGTGATGACGCTACTGAGCAGGATGAGCAGAATCTATTGATGGAATCGCAAGAAATCATTGGTCAATCAGCTGCAATGCAAGAAGTTTTTCGTGCCATAGGACGTTTGAGCAAATCGAGCATATCTGTATTGGTAACAGGTGAGTCGGGGACAGGTAAAGAGCTAGTTGCTAAAGCACTGCATACACATAGTCCGCGTTCTGATGCGCCTTTTATTGAGATAAATACCGCCGCAATTCCTAAAGACTTGTTAGAGTCTGAGCTATTTGGGCACGAAAAAGGGGCATTTACAGGCGCGCATGTACAACGTAAAGGGCGTTTTGAGCAGGCAAATAAAGGCACGCTATTTTTAGATGAAATTGGCGATATGCCCGCAGAGTTGCAGACGCGTCTATTACGTGTTTTATCGGAGGGAACCTTTTATCGTGTGGGTGGGCATGTGCCCGTGCAAGTTGATGTTCGGGTTATTGCGGCAACGCATCAAAACTTAGAGCAACGTGTCGAAGAGGGCTTATTTCGTGAAGACCTGTTTCATCGTTTAAATGTTATTCGCGTACAAATACCACCATTGCGTGATCGTGGTGAAGATATTGTCTTATTATTAAAACGCTTTTTAAAAAATGCCGCAGAAGAGTTACACGTAGAACAAAAAACCGTGGCTCCAGAGGTGATGAAGTACGTGCAGTCATTACATTGGCCGGGTAATGTGCGTCAGCTTGAAAATACTAGCCGTTGGTTAATGGTAATGGCAACAGGGCGTGAAATTACCTTGGATGATTTTCCTGTAGAGTTAAAAGCAGAAAGATCCAATAAATGTGCTGACAGTGATTGGAAAGTTGCGTTAAGAGATGATGTTAATCAGCGTTTAGATCAAGGAAAGACACGTATTTTTGATGAACTATATCCTCTATTTGAAAGTATAGCGCTTTATGCCGCTTTAGATAAAACAGGTGGAAGAAAAAAAGAAGCTGCCGATTTATTGGGTTGGGGGCGTAATACATTGACGCGAAAAATGAAAGAGTTTGAAGGCTTAGATTTGTCTTAGGAACGAGCATGAAATAACTTCCCGATTCTAACTTGCTTTTTTATCCCAGCTAGGATGATCTCATTCATCACGTAGAACAACTATGCTCTTCATGAGATCATCCTATCTGAAATAAAAATTCTGCGTTATAAGATCGGGAACTTATTTCGTGCTCATTCCTTAGATTTATTTTATTT
>CAZQTJ010000170.1:0-5005 GCA_964596035.1 uncultured Cocleimonas sp.
CACTCAATTATCCCTATGGATAAGCGGATATTTTTTAAACCCGTGATGAATCAATAGCTTGCACCCTGTGTCGCAGTGACCTCACGGATTCAGGTTAAATTCAAAAAATAGAAAGAGTGGAGATGATTATGCTTAAAACAACAATAACTTTTGGAGAGCCAGTAGAAAACTACGATCGTTTAGTTCTAAATGAAAGAGAAGCGAGAGCAGGTGCAGGAATTCTTTTTCTCTTTGCGATCATTTCTTTTTTATATGCTGCTACCTATATGGATTTTCGTTTTACAAAGGTATTCATTACCTTCTTTATGCTAGATTTTTTTGTTAGAGTTTTCATTAGCCCTAAATACGCTCCCAGTTTGATAGCAGGTAGACTATTCGTCTCACATCAAACGCCTGAATACGTGAGTGCTACGCCAAAACGCTTTGCTTGGAGTATTGGTTTTATCCTATCCGTTGTCATGTTTATCTTAGTCGTCGTATTAGAAATGATGACTAAAATAAAACTTGTTATTTGTTTGCTATGCCTCTCATTGCTCTACTTTGAAGCGGTCTTTGGTATCTGTCTAGGTTGTATTATATATCGCTTAATCACTCATAAAAAGACACAATATTGTCCTGGTGGTACTTGTATGTTGCAACAAAAGGAAAATATTCAAAAAGTGAGTTTTTCTCAAAAAATGATTGTTTTAATTGCGTTTAGCAGTGCCGCTTATTTTACTTATATTGCTTACTACCTGAATCCGTGAGGTCAATACGGATAACAGGACATAAGATATTGGTTTAGCATGGAGTATGATAACTTTTCACAAACTATCCCTGTATCTGTCTTGAATTCAGGGATTATTCCTTTGACAGTGATTGTCACATTCAGGACAATCACGTCATGGAAAACACCACCAACACAATCACCAGCATTAGCCAGTTTCTTAGTACTAGCGACTTTCAATACCGCGTTTATGATTTAGGTCGTAAATTAACGTTACTACCCAATCAACTGTTCCAGCGCATTGAAGACCAAAAAACACTTTACCCCTACCCTTTTCAACAAAAAGCATGGTTAGCTATTTTATTTTGGACTAACAATAAAGAAATCGAGCCTGTTATTTGGTTTCTGCAATTTCCTATTGATGAGATGGGTTATTTAAAGCTCAGTTCTCGTGATGCTTTTTTACAAGAGCTATTGATTCATGTGGGTAGCAACCTGCAAGCACAAGACAAAGGCACAGAGATGCAAGATTCTCTAAAAGAAAGTGCTTTCGCCTTTAAGCCACGCCAAGATCGTTTGGCCATTTTCCATGCCTTTGCAACCGTGCAATTAAAACAAGCACCCTCTCATTATTACGATCATACCCGAGAGTACTTACAGGGAAAAATTGGCTATGAGCAATGGGAGTTTCTAGGTCTACAAGGTATCGCTGATGTGATTGCACGCTTACATCTTGATAACAACGAGCAACTATTAAGCAAGGCTATTCCTCAACTTCCCAACACGCCTTTGCTTAGCTTTAGTGAAAACCTAGAGCATAATGATGTGGGTGGGGAACTAAGCCTTGCGCTTAATGCACGTCTTCAACAAGAATTGCAAGCAGATCAGCCTGATAGTCAGGTTATTGCAGCGTTAATACGCTCAATATCCAGTAGCAAAGGCGCAACAGCACGTAGAGAAATCATCGCTGATTTATTACAAACTGAGGCAGTCAAAGAAATAGAGGTTATTGCCGCTATTGCAGGTAGAGCTTGGCAAGACATCACTCAAGAAACCTTAATCACACCCTTTATGGAAGCCTTAGCCTACCAAGAACAAGATGCTTTTACCGTCATTCTGGTTGATATTATGGGAATTCCTAATATGCGAGAGCCAATATTAAAGGCTCTCAGAAACCCCCAACGCTCCAATTTACTATCCAAACGTATCGGGGGATTTTTAGGTGGGTTTGCTACAAGCCATTAATACTTTAGTATTAAATATTTTCAGCAATGATTCTCTTGCATTTTTTTTCACTAACAACGATCATAAATAAATGAGTAAACAAGCTAAAAAAATAGATTTTGAAGCCGCAATGACAGAACTAGAGTCATTAATAAGCAGAATGGAAGAAGATGACTTATCCTTAGAGGAGTCATTAAAGGACTTTGAAAAAGGTATTTCCTTGACTCGAATATGCCAAGCATCACTAAAAGACGCAGAACAGCGCATCAAAATTCTCACCGAAAATGGTGAAGAAGAATTGATACTGAACGACTAGCTATTTAACTAATGAATAATAAATTAATCAGTAGTTCAGCATTAAAGCAGTATCAATTACGCATAGAAAATGTTTTAAACACCTATTTACCTGATGATAATATCGAGCCTTGCTTGCTTCATAAGGCAATGCGCTACTCGGTGTTAGATGGTGGGAAGCGTATACGCCCCTTACTTGTCTATGCAACAGGCGAGTGTTTTTCGCTCAATAAAGATATTTTAGATGCCCCTGCTGCCGCGATAGAGTTCATTCATGCTTACTCTTTAATCCATGATGATCTTCCGTCAATGGATGATGATGATTTACGACGCGGAAAAGCAACAGCACATAAAGCCTTCGATGAAGCAACCGCGATTCTCAGCGGTGATGCACTGCAAGCGCTAGCCTTTGAAGTACTGTCGTCCTCTCTGCACAGTATCAACACAAAAAATCAATTAAAAATAATGAATATCCTCAGTAAATCTGCGGGATCTTTAGGTATGGTTGGCGGACAAGTCATTGACTTATCATCGACAGGCAAAGCGTTATCCGAACAACAGCTTGAAAATATGCATCGGCATAAAACAGGTGCTTTGATATATGCTAGTGTTATGATGAGCGCCTTTTGTTTTGACGATTTAAGCGAAACTCAGCGCCTTGCGCTAGAGAAATATGCGTACTGCATTGGCTTAGCCTTTCAAGTTAGAGATGATATTTTAGACATCGAAAGCGACACGAAAACACTGGGAAAACAACAAGGTGCTGATATTGCCGCTAACAAGGCAACCTATCCTGCTATTTTAGGCATGGTCGCCACAAAACAAAAGGTCGTTAAATTATACGAAGAATCATACGATGCACTCTCATGTTTTGGTGCTGAGGCTGATTTATTAAGAAAAATTGCTGATTTTATTGTAAGAAGAGTTCAGTAGTTTTACTCACTAATGGTTCAATCCTTCTATGTTAAATCAGATTAATTCTCCCGAAGATTTACGCAAACTCAGTAAAGATGAGTTACCCGCAGCTTGTGATGCATTACGTACTTTACTTTTAGATTCTGTTGCTGAAACAGGTGGTCATTTTGCCGCAGGTTTAGGAACAGTCGAACTGACCATTGCCTTACATTATGTTTTCGATACTCCTAATGATCGACTCCTTTGGGATGTCGGACACCAAGCTTATGGACATAAAATACTCACAGGTCGGCGTGATGAAATAAAAACCATTCGCAAAAAAGATGGTCTAGCCCCCTTTCCGCGTCGAGAGGAAAGTGAATACGATGCCTTTGGCGTTGGTCACTCTAGTACCTCTATCAGTGCCGCATTAGGCATGACACTTGCCGCAAAACAACGCGGTCTTGAGCGTCAATCGGTCGCCATTATTGGCGATGGCGCGATGACAGCAGGTATGGCTTATGAGGCACTAAACCATGCGGCTGACTTAGATGCCAATATGCTGGTGATATTAAATGACAATGAAATGTCCATTTCGCCGAATGTTGGCGGATTAAGAAAGTATTTAACACGGCTTCTTTCAAGTCGCTTCTATTCTACCGTGAGAGAAAGTAGCAAAAAGATATTATCAAGCACGCCTGTCATGAAGCGTTTTGCACGTCGTGCAGAAGAACATACCAAAGGAATGATATTACCCAGCACGCTTTTCGAAGAAATGGGGTTTTTATATTACGGCCCTGTCGATGGTCATGATGTGATAGAGCTTGTCAAAATTCTAGAAAATATCAAAGATGTTGATGAGCCAAAATTTTTGCATGTCGTCACACAGAAAGGCAAAGGATATACCCCTGCTGAGGATGACCCTTGCGCCTATCATGCCGTGCCTGTATTTGACCTAAAGACAGGTGTAGTACCTAGCACAAAGGCAAGCACACCAAGCTATACGCAAGTTTTTAGTGAGTGGATTTGTGACATGGCAGCAGTAGATGATCGCTTAGTTGCTATTACCCCTGCTATGCGAGAAGGATCAGGCTTAGTAGAATTTTCAACGCAATATCCCAATCGTTATTATGATGTTGCCATTGCAGAACAACACGCCGTCACTCTAGCAGCAGGCATGGCATGTGAAGGTATCAAACCCATTGTTGCTATTTATTCCACTTTTTTACAACGTGCTTACGATCAATTAATTCACGATGTTGCACTGCAAAATTTGCCCGTCGTTTTCGCGATTGACCGAGCAGGTTTAGTTGGCGCAGATGGCGCAACCCATTCTGGAAATTACGATTACTCTTATCTTCGCTGTATTCCGAATATGATTATTATGGCACCTAGCGATGAAAATGAGTGCCGTCAAATGTTGTACACCGCTTTTCTTCAGGATACACCAACCGCTGTTCGTTACCCCCGTGGCAAAGGCATTGGCATTCATCCCAAGAAAAAGATGCAAGCCATTGAAATAGGCAAAGCAAAGGTGCTACAACAGGGTAAACGTATTGCTATTTTATTATTTGGCTCTCTACTAGCAAACAGCACGATTGCAGCCGAAAAACTTGACGCCACATTAATTAACATGCGCTTTGTGAAACCAATGGATGAAGCACTGCTACGAGAAACAGCACGCACACATGACATCGTTGTTACTATAGAAGACAATGCGACTAAAGGTGGTGCTGGCAGTGGCGTTAATGAGTTTTTATTACAAGAAAATATTTCTATTCCTATCCTCAATATCGGCATACCCGATGAGTACCTTGAACACGCCGAGCGGGAGCAACAATTGGAATTAATTGGCTTAGATGCTGATGGTTTAGTCGCATCAATAGC
>CAZQTJ010000171.1:0-4948 GCA_964596035.1 uncultured Cocleimonas sp.
TCAAACAGTTCAATTCATTGACTTTGAAGATGCCTGCTAGTTATGAGAAGTTACCTGTGCCGTAGTGACCTCACAGATTCAGGTAATTTATTTTATATACGTCGTAAAAGGTTTTTTCCCTTTTAATCGATATATATCAAAATCTCTATCTATCGTGGCTATTTCATTGATTTTTAGCGTCTCTCCTAAAAAGACAAGACAAGCATCCGCAAAATCCATTGGAAGGTCGGCATACTGAATGGTTAGTTCTTGTATTCTAAGTAAATCATTTGCCGTTATCCCTTCAATACTGACAGCTCCTGCACTCACCCAGCCTATAAAATCAATTTGAGCTTGTCGATTAAAATCGAGCAAATGCAATGTCTCAGTGAGAGAAGCTATGGTGGTTATTAACTCATATTGATTCGATTTAATAAACGCTACAGATGCCGCATGGTAAGCATCATCACCATCAAATAAAGCAATAAGAGGACCTGAATCAATTAAGATTTTTTTCATCTTTTTGCCCTTATTTTTTCTTTGAGTAAGGTCTTCCTATTCTGCGATAAATCACTACGCCCACTAGCATATCGACCAAACAAATCATTTCCTAACTCCCAAGGTGAAGGCTTATCTAAACTCGCTAAAAAGTCGGTAATACTTTTTCTAATTAACTCCGACTTACTGACACCTAACTGATAAGCCACTAAATTTATATTTTTTTCCAGCTCTGGATCCAGTCTTAGTGTAATCATTTTAATACCTCTCGCCATCATGTAATACGAATTGTAATACAGGAAACAAGATTGTCAATCTAAGCTTTCACTCCTTAAAATGAAAAGCTTTAGCTTTTAAAAACGTAACTACAACCTAAAAATCAAGCCTCATTATGGATATTCGCATTTTCCTAACAGACCTTTATAATCCAGCCATCTTTTAAGCATTTGTAATGGAGTAGCCCTGTGCGTATACGTATTAAGACCAAATGGAGCAATAAAGAGCGTGAGGTTTCAGTTGAGGAAACGGTGAGTATTTTGGCGTTTAACTGCTGGAAAATTGGTATGCAGACGTTGCTGGAAATTGAGAATGAAAACTTCCAGATTGATACGCATGGTCAGCGTATTGAGATTATGGAGGAGATTGTTGCTTTCTTGATTCATGCGCTTGATCGAATGGTGCATGACACCATTGATGATGAGGATCGTGGGGTACTTATTCAGCTTTACGCGCAAAAAATGGCGGATCATGTACAAGATAATGCGCGTGATGTGCATGGTGCGGGGGATTATCGCACGCCTTTTTATGAGAAGTTGAACCAGCGTTTTGTTGGCTATGCGGATACTAAATGGGATGACGAGCGCGATGAGGCTGGTTTTTCGATGGGGCGCGAGTTTGGCAATAATATTGCAGCGGTGTTAGGTCAGCGTGACCAGAAATGGGTGCTGGATTATATTCAGCAGGTTTTATTACCTGAATTTTTCACCTTGTACCGCAAAACAGTGAAGTCTGTGGGGCTTATTGAAGATAAAATGGGCGAAGGTGCGACGCTCGATGGTCGTCATCATATGATTACAGACAAGGAAGAGAAGCTTAAAAAAGTGGATATGCCTAAGTATGAAATTGCTTCTGACAAGAAAACTTAGGGACAAACGCGATGCCTCACCAAGACGAGAATGATTGCGATAAGCAACAACATTTAATTCCCATAGAAAAAGCCTTAGATTTATTATTAAGCAACGCCCTAACGGTGACCGAAACTGAAACAGTTGATCTAATCAATGCGGGTGGGCGCATTCTCGCCAACAATGTTGGCTCTACCCTTCAAGTTCCCCCCTTAGACAATAGTGCTATGGATGGTTACGCCGTACGCAGTAGTGATTTTTCGGGGGCTGAAAAAATCAGCCTACCCATTACACAACGAATTTGCGCGGGTGAAGTGGGGACAGAACTTGCGCCCCATAGTGTTGCACGTATTTTCACAGGCGCTCCAATTCCCAAAGGAGCGGATGCAGTAATTATGCAAGAACGTTGTGAAGTTGAAGGCGATAATATCATCACCAGTGGCCCAATCTCTACGGGAACAAATATCCGTAAAGCAGGTGAAGATATTGACATTGGCGATATTGTTCTTAAAAAAGGCGATATCTTCAGACCGCAAGACATGGGTTTAGCCGCTTCTGTTGGCATCCATCAGCCGACGGTTTACCGCCGTTTACGCGTGGGAATTTTCTTTACAGGCGACGAGCTTCAAGAGCCTGATACACCACTACAAGCTGGCAAAATCTATAACTCTAACCGCTATACTTTGCGGGGACTACTGGCTAATCTAAATTGTGAGATTATTGATCTAGGTATTGTTGGCGATACTTTGAAAGCAACACGCAATGCAATGAGCGAAGCGGCTGAAAAAGCGGATTTAGTGATGACTAGCGGGGGAGTATCGGTTGGCGAAGAAGACCATGTTCGTATCGCGCTTGAAGAGCTAGGACAGCTCGAAATGTGGCGCATTAATATGAAACCTGGCAAGCCGCTCGCGTTTGGACGTATTGGCAATACGCCTTTTTTAGGTATGCCAGGCAACCCTGTTTCTGTCTTTGCCACTTTCTGTATCTTTGCACGCCCCTTTATTCTCAAAAAACAAGGAGCTAATCATACTCAAGCGAATAGTTTTATGCTGCCTGCTGCATTTGACTGGCACAAGAAAGGCGGTCGTTGCGAATATCTAAGAGCAAAAATGGAACGTGATACAAGGGGACAAACGACTTTAAGCCTTTATCCACATCAAGGATCAGGTGTCTTAACCTCTACGAGCTGGGCTAATGGGCTGGTTATTATTCCTTCAAATACAAGGATTAATCAGGGTGATTTGATCGAGTTTATTCCTTTTAGCGAGCTGAACGTGTACTGAGAACTAGAGTTGAAACGAAAATCACAGAAACAGTATAAAGTAAGTTTATCAAAAAAGACAAATAACAGGGTTATTTAGCGATTTCGATAAACTCAAATTATGATGTTTTATGGAATTTACAGTCAGCTTTTAGTTCTCGGACAAACTCCTAGCACTCAATATGCAATAAGTGTAAACTCCGCAGAATTGCTGGCTTTTGTTGCCAACGTCTTTAAAGTATATTTTCTATTACGATTTTCAATACAATATTCATAGCTAATCTCTTATAAAAAATAACACCTAAACTCTATGGCTAAAATACTTCTATTAAATGGTCCTAACCTTAATTTATTGGGGCAACGAGAACCAGGGCACTACGGAACATTAACCTTAGAAAATATTGAAAATAATTTACAACACATTGCCAAACAAAAAAATCATCAATTAGATTGCTTCCAAAGCAATGCTGAATACAAATTAATAAACAGAATTCATGCGGCTCAGCTTGAAGAGGTAGACTTTATTCTCTTTAATCCTGCGGCATTTACCCATACTAGCATTGCTTTGCGCGATGCTTTATTAGCGACCAAACTACCCTTTATTGAGATTCACTTGTCTAACGTCTATCAACGCGAGGCATTTCGACATCATTCCTATTTTTCTGATATTGCAGCAGGTTGCATTATTGGGCTAGGACCTAAAGGCTATGAACTTGCTTTGGACGCGGCAATAGAAAAGCTCGAATCTTGAGCTTCAAATAAACCACAATATTATGTGCTATTAAGCAATATCAGCCATGTATTAAGGCAACGAAAATAGGAAACTCCAATGGATGTTCGAAAAGTAAAAAAACTCATTGAGCTAATAGAAGACAGCGGTATCGCCGAGCTAGAAATTGTAGAAGGCGAAGAATCTGTACGTATTACACGCTATAGCGCGCCCCCTACCGTTGTTGCAGCGGCTCCCGCTCCCTTAGCTCCAGCCACGGCGGTCGTTGAAACAAGCACTGCCGCTGCTCCAGCAGATGATGCAAGCACAGGCATCACCATTGACTCTCCCATGGTAGGGACATTCTATCGCTCCTCTTCCCCCACAGCAGCACCTTTTGTAGAAATCGGGCAAAGTGTTTCTGTCGGTGACACCCTATGTATTATCGAAGCCATGAAGATGTTGAATGAAATCGAAGCCGATAAATCAGGAACGATTAAGTCTATTCTCATGGAGAATGAACAACCTGTAGAATTTGGTCAGCCACTTTTCGTTATCGAATAAATAGGAGTACGTTTCAATGATAAAAAAACTCCTGATCGCCAATCGTGGCGAAATTGCTCTGCGCATTTTACGCGCCTGTAGAGAAATGGGTATTAAAACGGTTGCGGTACATTCCACCGCAGACAGAGACCTTAAACACGTTCGCCTAGCTGACGAAGCGGTTTGTATTGGCCCTCCTAACTCAACCGATAGCTATCTTAATATTCCTGCCATCATCAGTGCTGCGGAGGTAACGGATGCTGATGCAATTCACCCTGGTTATGGCTTTCTTTCTGAAAATGCTGACTTTGCTGAACGCGTAGAATCGAGTGGTTTTATTTTTGTAGGCCCTACCGCAGAGTCTATCCGCGTAATGGGTGATAAAATACGCGCCAAAGAAGCAATGGTAAAAACCAATGTTCCTTGCGTGCCAGGCTCTGAAGGCGCTGTACCTGACGACCCTGATGAAAGCTTAGCAATGGCGGAACGTATTGGCTATCCGCTCATCATCAAAGCAACAGGTGGTGGTGGTGGACGCGGTATGCGTACCGTATACGACCCATCCGACCTGCTTGAATCAATCGCTATGACTAAAACGGAAGCTGGCGCAGCATTTGGTAATGATGTGGTGTTTATGGAGAAGTTCCTACAAAAGCCTCGCCATATTGAATTCCAAGTTTTAGCCGATACACACGGCAACGCCATTCATCTTTGCGAACGCGATTGCTCAATGCAACGGCGTAATCAAAAAGTGGTTGAAGAAGCCCCCGCTCCTGGTATTACCGAAGAACAGCGCAATACATTAGGTAACACTATCGCCAAAGCTTGTGT
>CAZQTJ010000172.1:0-4933 GCA_964596035.1 uncultured Cocleimonas sp.
TAATGAATACCGTTTGTTAATATTTTTAGTGCTAATATTGTGCTCATCTACTGATTCTAACTTCAAACAGGATAAAAAATGAACTTACATGAATATCAAGCGAAGGCGCTGTTTCGTGATTACGGTATGCCTACACCTGTCGGAAAAGTTGCGACAACAGTCGATGAAGTAACAGAACTTGCCGCTTCTTTAAGCACTGACAAGGTGGTTGTTAAAGCACAAGTTCATGCGGGAGGGCGCGGTAAAGCGGGTGGTGTGAAGTTGGTTGATTCTGCTGATGAAGCTAAAAAAATTGCGGCAGGTTTGCTCGGTACAAACTTAGTCACTTTCCAAACGGATGCAAAAGGACAGCCTGTAAATACTATTTTGCTTGAAGAGACCTGTCATATTTCACGTGAGCTTTATCTTGGTGCGGTATTAGATCGTGCGGCCCGTCGCGTTACTATCATGGCATCGACAGAAGGTGGCATGAATATCGAAGAAGTGGCGGAGAAAACACCTGAAAAAATCCTGAAAATTCAAATTAATCCTATTACGGGCGTTATGCCCTATCAGTGCCGAGAACTAGCATTTGAGCTAGGGCTAGAAGGGCTGCAAATTCGACAGTTTACTAACATATTGATGGGTTTGGGTAAGTTGTTTATAGAAAAAGACTTATCGCTTGTAGAAATAAATCCTTTAGTTGTAACAGAAGCGGGCGATTTGCTGTGCTTAGATGGCAAAATTAATATTGATGGGAGCGCGCTGTATCGACACCCTGAACTTGTTGAGCTTCAAGATGTGACTCAAGAAGATGAACGAGAGTTACGCGCAGCAGAGTGGGATCTGAACTATGTGGCTTTAGATGGCAATATTGGCTGTATGGTGAATGGCGCAGGTTTGGCAATGGGCACAATGGATATTATCAAACTACAAGGTGGCGACCCTGCTAATTTTCTTGATGTGGGCGGTACGGCAACGGCAGAACGGGTTGCAGAAGCCTTTAAAATTATACTTTCAGATGACAAGGTGAAAGGTATTTTAGTCAATATCTTTGGAGGAATCGTGCGTTGTGATCTGATTGCAGAGGGCGTTATCGCCGCGATTAAAGAAGTCAATATTAGCGTGCCTGTGGTGGTGCGTTTAGAAGGTAACCATGCCACAGAAGGTACTGCTTTGCTTGATGCGAGTGGTTTGGATTTAATTAGTGCGACCGATTTAACGGATGCAGCGAACAAAATTGTGGCAGCAGTAGGGGAGGCATCATGAGCGTATTAATTAATAAAGATACAAAGGTTATCTGCCAAGGTTTTACGGGTAAGCAAGGCACATTCCATTCTGAGCAAGCAATTGCCTATGGCACAAATATGGTGGGTGGCGTTACGCCCGCAAAAGGGGGGCAAGAGCATTTAGGGTTGCCCGTCTTTAATACCGTCAAACAAGCCGTTGCAGAAACGCAAGCAGATGCGAGTGTGATCTATGTGCCTGCCCCTTTTTGTAAAGACTCCATTATTGAAGCGGTAGAGTCAGGTATCGAATTGGTTGTTTGTATCACAGAAGGTATTCCTGCTTTAGATATGCTAGCAGCAAAAATGATTGCTGATAGTTATGGTGTGCGCTTAATTGGCCCTAACTGTCCCGGTATTATCACCCCTGATGAGTGTAAAATTGGTATTATGCCTGGTGCTATTCATTTGGCTGGAAAAGTGGGTATTGTATCCCGCTCAGGAACATTAACGTATGAATGTGTTAAGCAAACCACTGATCCTGGGTTTGGGCAAAGCACTTGTATTGGTATTGGTGGCGATCCTATTCCTGGGACAAATTTTATTGATACCTTAGCGTTGTTTGAAGCAGACCCTCAAACAGAAGCTATTTTAATGGTCGGTGAAATCGGTGGTACAGCAGAAGAAGAAGCGGCTGAATTTATCAAGAGTAATGTTAGTAAGCCAGTTGTTGCTTATATCGCAGGTGTAACCGCACCAAAAGGTAAGCGTATGGGACATGCAGGCGCAATAATTGCAGGAGGAAAAGGTACTGCGAATGAGAAATTTGCGGCCTTAGAAGCCGCAGGGGTGCATACCGTTCGTTCTCCTGCGGAGTTAGGTAAAGGGGTTGCCGAAGCAACAGGTTGGTGATTTTCTTGTTCCAAAGAGTATCTCAAATATCGAAAAAGTTTCCTTTTTAAATGAGCATTTAAATAGAGGGGTATATTTCTCACGTTTCTTAAATTCAATATCATCTCATTGCTTATTCGTAGTAATAAAGCGTAATATAAGCGCCCTAAAAAGCTCGTAGATTGGGCAGAGACATAAATAAGACACAGTTAATTCGGAGAAAAAATGCTAGTTGATTACCGTAAACATGTAGAAGAGCGTGCAGCAGAAGGAATTCCACCACAGCCTTTAAGTGCTGAACAGACGGCTGATTTAGTGGCGTTATTAAAGCAGCCTCCCGCAGGTGAAGAAGCGTTTATTCTTGATTTATTCACCAACCGCATTCCCGCAGGTGTCGATGAAGCCGCTTATGTTAAAGCAAGTTTTCTAGCCGCCATTACAAAAGGGGAGACATCCTCGCCTCTCATTGACAAGCGAAAAGCGACCGTATTATTAGGCACAATGCTCGGTGGTTATAATATTCAGCCTTTAATTGATGCGCTAGGTGATGAGGACATAGCAGAGCTTGCGGTTAAGGCACTCTCCCATACGTTGCTTATGTTTGACGCTTTCCATGATGTTAAAGAGCTACATGACGCAGGTAATGCGCACGCCACAAAAGTCATTCAATCATGGGCGGACGGTGAGTGGTTTACCTCGAATGATGAGTTAGCAGAAAAAATCACGGTGACGGTGTTTAAAGTCACAGGGGAAACCAATACAGATGATCTTTCTCCTGCGCCCGATGCGTGGTCGCGCCCTGATATACCGCTTCATGCAAATGCGATGTTAAAAATGCCTCGTGAAGGCATCGAGCCAGATGAAGCAGGTACGTTAGGTCCCTTAAAACTGATTAAATCCCTAAAAGAAAAAGGTTTCCCTTTAGCATATGTGGGCGATGTTGTTGGTACAGGTTCTTCGCGCAAATCAGCGACCAATTCGGTGCTATGGCATATGGGGGTTGATATTCCCTTTTTGCCCAATAAACGTCAAGGCGGTTTTTGTTTTGGCAATAAAATTGCGCCTATTTTCTTTAACACAATGGAAGACGCAGGTGCATTGCCACTTGAGATGGATGTCAGTCAAATGTCAATGGGTGATGTTGTTGATGTGTATCCGTATGAAGGCGTTGTTAAGCGTCACGACTCAGATGATGTGATTGCTGAGTTTTCGCTAAGACCTAATGTAATCCTCGATGAAGTGCGTGCTAATGGTCGTATTCCATTAATTATTGGTCGGGGTTTAACCGCTCGCGCGCGTGAAACCTTAGGCTTAGGTGGCTCAGATTTATTCCGCACACCGATTGACCCTGAAGATACAGGCAAAGGCTATACGCTAGCACAAAAAATGGTAGGCAAAGCCTGTGGCATAGATGGCGTGCGTGCAGGTATGTACTGTGAGCCTAAAATGACCACTGTCGGTTCGCAAGATACCACAGGGCCAATGACACGAGATGAGTTAAAAGATTTAGCTTGTTTAGGATTCTCAGCCGATTTAACCATGCAGTCATTCTGCCATACAGCGGCATACCCTAAGCCGATTGATGTCAACACACATCACAATCTACCTGATTTTATCATGACGCGTGGTGGTGTATCGCTACGCCCTGGTGATGGTGTGATTCACTCGTGGTTAAACCGCATGTTACTGCCTGATACTGTCGGTACAGGGGGAGATTCACATACACGCTTTCCTATCGGTATCTCTTTTCCCGCAGGTTCTGGTTTAGTTGCCTTTGGTGCAGCGACAGGTGTGATGCCATTAGATATGCCCGAGTCAGTATTAGTCCGCTTTAAAGGTGAGATGCAAGCGGGTATTACACTGCGTGACTTGGTGAATGCGATACCGTATGCCGCTATCCAAGCAGGAACACTTACCGTGGCAAAAGAAGGCAAGAAAAATGTCTTCTCTGGGCGCATTATCGAAATTGAAGGTTTGCCTGATCTTAAAGTAGAGCAAGCCTTTGAATTATCAGATTCATCCGCTGAGCGTTCAGCTTCAGCCTGTACCGTGAAGCTTAATAAAGAACCGATTATTGAATACCTAACCTCAAATATCACCATGTTGAAATGGATGTTATCCGAAGGCTATGGTGACACGCGCACCATCCAGCGTCGTATTGACGATATGCAAGCATGGATAGCTCAACCTGATCTAATGGAAGCCGATGCAGATGCAGAATATGCCGACATCATTGAGATAGACCTTAATGAAATCAAAGAGCCATTACTTGCTTGTCCTAATGATCCTGACGATGTGAAACCCCTTTCAGAAGTGGCAGGTGTTGCCGTACAAGAAGTCTTTATCGGTTCTTGCATGACGAATATTGGACACTTTCGCGCCGCAGGTAAATTATTAGAGAAAACGAAAGGGGCAGTGCCAACGCGTTTATGGATAGTACCACCCACCAAAATGGATGAAGCACAACTCACTAAAGAAGGCTATTACAGCATCTTTGGTACAGCAGGCGCACGCACCGAAATGCCAGGTTGCTCACTGTGTATGGGCAACCAAGCACGTATCGCCCCGAATAGCACTTGTGTATCCACCTCGACTCGTAACTTCCCAAATCGTTTAGGAGATGGTGCAGACGTGTATTTAGCATCTGCCGAATTATCCGCAGTCGTTTCTATACTGGGCAAGATACCAACCATTGAAGAATACATGGAATACACGGCTGATTTAGATTTAATGTCTGATGATGTATATCGCTATCTAAACTTTAATGAGATTGAAAGCTATCAAACAGCAGCCGATGGCGTGATACCGATCATTGCGGTGTAGATTCGTCCGTTTTT
>CAZQTJ010000173.1:0-4903 GCA_964596035.1 uncultured Cocleimonas sp.
TAGAGGTAATTGTATCTAACTGATTTACCTAGAAATTATATCCACGGGAAAAACCAAAGAGCCCATCTTTTTCTTCGATCTCCCACTATATCAGGCTCTTATGCTGCTATCGCCAACCTTTGATTTACCTCTTGCCAAAACAAGCGAGTTGCTTCTGGATTATGTTCAAAGAAGTCTTCAAAAAAACCGGTGGAGTTTAATACTGCTGGATAGGCATAACGCTCTCCATCTTCACCGTATTCACTTATCCAGTCGGTAGGTTCTTCGGGATTGATAACCTTAAATAACACCGAGGGATAGAGATAGGGTTTACCATCATTATTCAGTAAGCGATAATCATCTGCTTCTATCCCAATAATGAAATAGGGCTTATTGAGCGAGAGATCGGGATACTCTGAATTTTTTCTCTGTAACTCTACAATCATAATCATTACATCTCTTTTAACTTTATTTCAAATCGACCGATACCATGATGTTCATACCAGTGATATTCATAGGAGACCCCATCTTTCTCAAAAATAGGGCTACTCTTTTTAAGCCACTTTGGCGATTGCCCTCCGTATAATTCTAACAATCTTGGTAGATCACGTATACGCTTTCCCTTGGCAATGACTCTTGAGTGCGTCAACATTTCTTTGGTTAACGGTGAAATGACTTATCTCCTTATGGGTGAATTATAGCTCAGTAAACACTAGAAAGCTCCAAGCACGGAGTAAACAACCATTAGTAATTTGGGTAGGACAATAAACTTAAGCGCTTCCCGTAATGCTTTTGGGGCGATGAGGTTGCGTAGTTTGTTGCCGTGTGGGGCGATTTGCCTGATCATATTATCAGGGATTAGCATTATTATAGTTTGAAAAGATTTCCCGCATGAATATTTCGAAATCAGATAGATGATACTCGATAATTGCGGTGACAATTTTCCTCTCGTTACAAAGCTCCTGCCTTGTAATGCGATTGAGGGCTCTCGCCACTCGTTGTTTAGCGTGGCGAGAGCCACTTTTACCTTATGACGAGGCAGGAGCCTCGTCATGCAGAAAGTGCCATCTACTTATTGTGCCTAATAAATAACGCTAAAATTCTGTTCAACCATTATATTCACTCACTTATCAAGTTAAAGTGTAATTTTTCATAATCAACAGGCGGGACAGAAAAGCTAAAGTTTTTACTCCTAATACGCCATTATCAAACAGATATCGTCAAGCCGATAGCTCCTTATTTTAGAGTACAGCACTATTGGCTCATGCATCTCATGGCGCGAAATGTTATTACAAACCTAAAGTAACTTTAAACATCTCTCCGTCATTTTCAAAATCTAAGGTTCGGTTAAGCTTGTTTGCTTCTTGGTACACCATGGGTAAACCACGTCCTAATTTATCCATATACCCTAAGTTTTCCATTAACTTTACTAATAATGGATTTCTTGAAAAACTGGTTCCAGTGGTTAATTTTTCGATTGTTACCGTATTGGGTAATCGCCCTGGGCTTATAAATTCGATACGGTCAAGAAAAATAAATACTCTAATCTGTGAACCTATAATACTGTAATTACGGTGTACTGCGGCATTCACGAGAAGCTCTCTAAATACTTTATCGGGGTAGTTAGCTTGTTCTATGCGTTTTGTACCTTTTATATCTGAGGGGAATAATAAATTGGCTTTAATGGCGGCAAATGCATTATCAACTTGCTGCGGTAGACTCCCGTAAAATGTCTTTTTATCTCTTAGCTTAGCGTCAATTTTCATACCATTAAAGACAGCTAGTGATATACCTGACTGGGGAAGGTGCCGTTCTGGGCTGATCCCAAATACTAATAATCCACCGACTGTTGGTGTGTGTTGTTCGGTGCAGATATCGCTGGCCCAAAGTAGGCGTAATCGCTCATCTTCATTTTCCTGAGCATAGTCAATTCTGTAGCGTGAAAAATAATCATCTATAGCAGATTGGTCGAGTGTTTTTAGTTGTGAGCCTGCTGCCGCTACTATATCGTAATGAAACAATCCTGATGCTTGGAATAGCCTGACTAATTCTTCTCTAGATGCAATTCGTTTTGTTGTACCAACACGAATATAGTATCTATTTCTTGATGTGTAGTAAGGGCGATCTACTCCTTTACTGATTTTAATACAGGCAATTTGTTGATACTTTCCGTTTTCAATTGGAATATCTTCATATTCTGGACGTAATGGTGGTATAACGGCTGTACGACAGATATTCATAATATCTTCTTCGTAAGAACGACTAATGCCTATTGCACTCCCGTCATCATCAACACCCAACCATATTTCTCCGCCTTCTCCATTAGCAAATGCCACTATTTCTTCCGCTAGCGTCTGACTAGAGACTTCTTCTCGCTTGAATTCTATGTATTGATTTTCTTTAGCAGGGATATTTACAGTCATGTTACTACTCTATTTTTAGCGCTATTAGCGAGCATGGCGACACTCTACGAGAATATCGAACAACGTGTAAAGAAACTGACGCATGAAGAACACTTTTAAATAGCAACAGAAACCACCCTTTCCTTCGACTCAAGACAAGACAAGACAAGACAAGACAAGACAAGTCTATTTAAGAAACAAGCTAACGAGTATAAAACACTATGGATTATGGGTATTATGAAATCAACTGTATTATATTTGCGTTTGCGTTTGCGTTTGCGTTTGCGTTTGCGTTTGCGTTTGCGTTTGCGAGTATATCAACTACATCGCACTGAGGGGAAAAACCTCTAACCGCACGTTGTAGAATCATTCTAATTTCTTCCTCATTTTCTGCTTTTAGTGCTTGCTCCATTTCTCCCATATAGTGTTCAATATTCTCCCATAACAGCACCTCTTCTTCAGCCCGCATGATTCTTTCGTGATTGGTTTTTGAGACCTTATCTCCTATTAATAACTCTTCGTAGAGCTTCTCTCCTGGTCTTAGACCTGTAAAAACAATTTCTATATCTCCTTCTGGATTGTGTTTATCTTTTACTTCGCAACCACTCAGCTTAATCATTCGCTTTGCTAATTCTAATATTTTAATTGGTTCTCCCATATCCAAAACGAATACATCGCCCCCTTCCCCCATCGCCCCTGCTTGTATTACTAATTGAGCTGCCTCAGGAATAGTCATAAAGTAACGCTCTATTTCTGAATCCGTCACTGTAATTCGTTTTCCTTGGCGAATTTGCTCTTTAAATAAAGGGATAACAGAGCCAGAAGATCCTAGAACATTACCGAAGCGAACCATTGTAAAACGTGTCTGATGCTGCTCATTTTGTTGAGCTAAACCTTGCAGTATAAGCTCGGCAAAACGTTTGGTTGTACCCATCGTATTGGTTGGTCTAACGGCTTTATCTGTCGATATAAGAACAAAGGTTTCCACATTTGTTTTGATAGCGGCTTTAGCACAATTAAATGTGCCAAATATATTATTTTTAACGCCTGCGCTGATATTTTTCTCTACCATTGGGACATGCTTATAGGCGGCAGCATGATAAATAGTATTTACCCCAAACGTTCGACAAACACGTTCTACTCGCGCCTGATCAACAACACTTCCAAGAATGGGCAGTATTTCAACTTGTGTATTTAGCTCTTCCTTTAGAGACAGAAGCTCCTTTTCTATTTCATATAAAGCCAACTCAGATTGCTCAAATAGAATTATTTTTTCAGACCGAATACTTATAATTTGTCGACATAGTTCAGAGCCAATAGAGCCTCCAGCTCCAGTCACCATAACTACCTTATTATTAATATTAGCTGTCAACAATGATTTATTTGGCGCTACTGAATCACGACCCAATAAGTCCGCAATATTTATATCTTTTATTGAACTTATATTGATTCTACCTTGCGCCAATTCTGATAAACTAGGCAGAGTTCTCACCCTAACTGAAAGCACTTCTAGCTTGTTGATAATGTTAGAACGCCTAGTACGAGAAATAGATGGCAGGGCTAAGAGTATTTCATTAATTAATGCTTTTTCATTTTTTACGAGCTCAAACTCATTTACAGCATCGTTTAAGTCGTAAACATTTAAACCCAATATATATTTTCCTTGCAATGCTTGATTGTCATCAATAAAACCTTTAACACTTATAAAGCTGTCATGCTCTAAAGCTTTAGCTAATTGAATACCCGCCTCACCTGCGCCATATATTAATATATTGTTTTTCTTATAGCCGTGGGCTGATGTCATTACGTCATTTGCAAACAGGCTTCTAGCGAGAATGCGACTCCCACCAACTAACATTAATAATATAACGCCTGCTATAAAGGGCACTGTTTTGGGTATTGACAAATTAACAAATATTGCAAGTAATCCCCATAATAAAACTGACACCGTCACAGCTTGAAATACAGACCATAGCGCCTTTACTCCAATATATCGAATAATTGCTCGATACAAGCCAAAACGGATAAACATTGGTACTGTTATGATGGTTGCTAATAGCAACAACTTAATTAACTCAAAATTTGGTTGATATATTTCCCCTAAGCGCAAAGAAAAACCTAGCCAGATAGCGACAAGCAAACAAAATATATCTACTGTTAATATAATTGATTGTTTTTGAATTCGAGATAATTTACTTATTTTCATACGTCACTTCAATTACCAAATTTTGGATTATTTTCTATTTTTGACTATTAGGCACGCTACCGCCCTACCACGTCACTAGCATATTTTAAGACTGGATTTTCTACACCACTAACAAATTTTGTGACACTCTCTTCACAATACAAATAAAAACCAAATCGGTTTGTGATATTTGTCACAGATTGAAATCTAATTCTGCTATCTCAATACAGAGATCATTTTTAGCTCCTAGAGCTTGCCCGAGAATAGAGCCACCTACTTAAAGCGAGATAAGCTCACATGATATTTTTTGTCGGATGACGTTTTATTGCTACGCAAT
>CAZQTJ010000174.1:0-4892 GCA_964596035.1 uncultured Cocleimonas sp.
TAGGAGTATGGAAAGTGGATGTGTAACCTTGTTGAGTCCCGATCATTAGGGCTTAAATTTAGGTGTCGGGAGTATATAAAACTATCAGACTCTCTCATGTCTATCGTTTTGTTTTTATCCCTTAAGGGAACTAAATTGCAAAATTGATAGCCGAAGAACTTATAATTATTAATAAGTTTTGCTATTGTCCTGCTGTTCAACATGGACGCTTTTCTCTAAAGGATTACATCAAATATGAAAAACAAGTCACTGTTATTAGTTCCCCTACTATTGTTATTTTCCCTTTGGAGCGTGTCACTTCAGGCGGCTGTTTGGAAGTCGCAGAATAACTGGTCAAATGCATGGGAAGTAAAATATCAAAATTGGGTTGCTAATTCTTGGAAACCCAACTTTTTTATGAATCCTAAAAATCAAAAATATTATCGTGTTCCCCATGATTGTGCGGATGCTATCTATCTGATGCGTTTAGTTTTTTCTTATGAAAATAGACTTCCTTTTGTCATTAACAATGCTAATAAACCAGGCAAACTACTTAGCAACCAAATGAAACAATGGGATCGTTTGCCAGAAAATCAGCGTTTGCGTCAGTTTATGCTGTATATCAACGATAGAGTAGGGACGCGCTCTTTATCTAAAGATACCTATCCTATTCCACTAAGTCAGATTAGATCAGGTGATTTATATGTTGAGCCAGGGTCACATTCATATGAAATAGTGGGCATCACAGATACAGGTGTACCTGTTATTATGAGCTCTACTACGCCAGCATCGCCTAAGATGATGATTCAGCTCTATGCTTTTCCCTTCTTTATACCTAAAGATCGTCAAAATATGACTGATGGCTATCGTCGTTTTAAGTGGCCACGAAACATTCTTAAACCTATGCAACAACAGCCAGGTTATAGTAATGAGCAATATCAAATTGCAGCTGCTACCGATTACAATTATGTGGCTTTTACGGATATTATCGCAAAGAAATTGCGCAGAAGACCAGAGCCTCTTACTGAAAAAACCAAGCGTGTATTACAAGGTTTATGTTCCTTTGCAAAAGAGCGGGTTAATTATGTTAATGATGGGTTGAATTTTTTGCATAAACTACGCTCAGGAAAAATAGGTCGAGGGCGTGGAGCTGTAAGACAATGTATGAGTGCTAAAGAATATGATTATTACTCAACACCATCACGCGATAAACGTCTTAAACGCTACTTTCAAGAAGTGCTGAATATTGCCTATGCTGGTGGCGTGCTTAAAGAAGGGGAAATTACACCCCAGTTAGTGGCTCGTGCTATTTTTCATGACCAAGTACCCGCAGAAATAGAGCGTGCAATGGATCAAACTTGTCGTATTGCGGTATACCCGCAGGATGATCGGAAATATATTAATCTGCGTCAGTTATGGCAGAATATTTCCAAGGGGAAATTATCTTCAGACCCTCATGCTCCCTACGAAAATCGTTGGGGTCTAACGGATAAACCTTATGTGAAGCAATGCCATACTTTTTAAAACTATCATTAAGATTTTAAGTTTGTATAATTAACTGAAATTTTATTGCAGAATGCCAGCTTAATTGCTGGCATTCTGCATTTAGGCTACCCCATTGTTTTTAGAGAAACCTTATGGCACGAAGACGACGTAAACAGAAACTCCCCCAAATACCTGTTGAAGCGACAATAGAATCCTTAAGCCAAGATGGTAAAGGTGTCACGCACATTGATGAAAAAACAGTTTTTATTGATGGTGCGTTGCCAGAAGAAAAAGTTACTTTTATTTATACCGTTAAACGCCGTAGTCATGACGAAGGAACAGTTCAGGAAGTATTAGAAGCATCAGAGGAGCGAGTAGAGCCAAAATGTAAACACTTTGGTGTTTGCGGTGGTTGCAATCTACAACACTTAGACGCTGATGCTCAAATTAAGCATAAACAACAGTCTATGCTTGATGCGCTAAAACATATTGGTCATGTAGAGCCTGCGGAAGTGTTTGAACCGATGACGGGTGATAAGTGGGGTTATCGTCGTAAAGCTCGTTTGGGTGTACGTCATGTGCGTAAGAAAGGACGTGTATTAGTTGGTTTTAGAGAGAAGCAGGGCGGCTTCCTTGCTGATATGCAAAGCTGTGAAGTCTTACACCCATCCATAGGACAAAATCTCGAAGCATTTCAAGCATTAATTTTTACTATGGACGCTAAAGAGCAGTTGCCACAAATAGAAGTGGCAGTGGGCGACAATGCAACGGCGTTAATTGTAAGGCACTTAGAGCCTCTCTCTGCGGGAGATAATGAAAAATGGATTGAGTTTGCAAAGGAGTATGATTATCAGTTGTACTATCAGCCAAAAGGTCCTGAGACCGTTCATCTCGTTTATCCGCAAACGGCTGAACTGTTTTATGAGCATCCTGAATTCAATACAAAAGTGTTATTTGGACCACAAGATTTTTTTCAGGTAAACAGTAGTATTAACCGTAAAATGGTGCCTCAAGCGGTTGAATTATTGCAATTAACAGGCAATGAGCATGTGCTCGATCTATTTTGTGGCTTGGGTAATTTTACCTTGCCCATTGCTCGAAAAGCAGCACAGGTAACAGGTGTTGAAGGGGACGATATTATGGTTGCCCGCGCACGGCAAACGGCTATTGCTAATGGGATAAGCAATACCGAATATTATAGCTGTAATTTAATGGGTGATATGAAAGGTGAGGCTTGGCTAAAGCAAAAATATGATTGTATTTTGTTAGACCCTCCGCGTTCAGGGGCAAAAGAAGTAATAGAACACTTTGGCAAACTTAAAGCGAAACGTATTGTGTATGTCTCTTGTCATCCTGCTACTTTAGCCCGTGATGCCGATGCACTTGTGAACACGCATGGTTATAAATTGTTAGGAGCAGGTATTATGGATATGTTCCCACATACCGCGCATGTTGAATCTATCGCAGTATTTGAAAAGTAGAATGTTTAGGAGGGAAATATGACATCAGAAGCACTAGAATTTTCAGCGGGACTATTTGCCGATTTATTTGAAGATAACCCAGAAATCAAAGCCAGTAGTATTGGTCATTATCAAACCTATGGTTTTGTACTGGCGATAGCATCTTCACCAGAAAAATTAAGCCCTATTGAGTGGCAACCTTTATTATTCAATGACAATAAACTCCCCGACTTTGAGTCGCCTGAATTAGGTAAAACGTTTACCTTTAATATCCGTAGTTTATGGGATTATCTTAATGCTCAGTTGAAGGATGAAATGGTTGTGCTTCCTGCTGCTTGTGACTACTCTCCTGAAACGGGAGCGAGTGCTGAATTGATAGCCTATTGCTCGGGCTACTTAAAAGGTTATGTTTGGTTGAAAGACGTTTGGGAAAAAGCGATAGCATCTCCTCAAACAGGTGATTCTAAAGCAGATATGATGATAAAAATGTTGCTGTTTGCATTAATGAGCTTTAATCAAAATAAAAACGAAATAGCGAAAGAGAATAAAAAAGAGCAACAGGCTATGAGTATTGATAAAGCATGGAAGTTATTGCCTACCTTACTCACCAGTGTAGGTATTAACGGTCAAGCAATGAGCGAAATTGAAAAATTAACTGCAGAGCAAAATGCTAAGTTAGAAGCTGTCCAGCCTGTCGCAAAAATAGGGCGTAACGATCCTTGTTACTGTGGTAGTGGTAAAAAATATAAGAAGTGTTGTTTGCAGTAAAAAGCCATAAATTATATATTTACACGCTTGTTAATAAGTCACTTGTTGTGTGATGAATATCTGTATTTCTCAATGAAGTTTGTACAATAGCGCCTGAGTAATAGGTTTCTTTAAAAGATGAAAACTCAAAGTCTTGAAGTAATCTTCCCAGCTTAGGAGTGACAGAATGACGTTTTACAAATTGTGTTATTAACCACTTTGTCGGAATGTTTTTATAAAGCTTTTTAATCTCAGCCAATTCTCCCGTATCTACCTCGTAAGGGTGCATATAAAACACCGCATTTTTATTATATTGATGACGAAAGTGCTGAGTTAAAGCGTAAGGAAATAAACGAAAATAGCCACCGCCAAAAAATGGCAATTTTTTATTTCCAATATTAATATGTGTCAAATAATGCTCATCTAAGCCAAATTGTTCAAACATATCTAAAGAATATTTTTTGGTGATTTTATATTTTCTTACGGGAATTGAAAATAAAGAAGAGTCATATTTAAGTCCTTGTAATGCAAGTGCTTCACAAAAATACTCAAAAACATTTTCGTTGATAGAAAAGTTAGGTGCGCGAAATCCTAGTACCTTTTCTCCTGCGATGTCCTCCAACGTTTTTACCGAGTATTCAATATCGTGATGCACTTCTGCTATGGTCATCCCATCAATATTTCCATGACTAACGCCATGTGAAGCCACCTCGTGACCTTCTTTAACCATGCGGTGTATTAATTCAGGAAATTTCTCAGCCACATTGGCCAAGGTAAAGAAAGTCGCCTTCGTTTCATTCTTCGCTAATATATCCATAATCTGCATGGTATTAGCGTAAACACGGCTCGATACAGGGTTACTTCGATTTAAAACAGACTGAGGCCAGTCTTCAACATCAATAGAAAAAATCATAGTGATAAAAACTTAAGTTATTTTAATTATGATTGAAATAATGAGGGGAGGCGTTTTTTTTGTCACGCTATATCAGAGAGATGGCGTGATGAATTGATAAAAGGGAAAGAAAAATGGGTATCCTTCATATATCCAAAAAGTAGTTTACACTTTTGTAACTCGTATGAAGTTTATGTAATACGGTCACTTCTCATAATCAGAACCACCTATTTGAGGAAGTGATGCTTTAGCTTCGCCTCATTTCCCGATGTCGTTAGACGAGGCGAGTATGAAGATCGACGGGAAAATGACAGAATTAAGATAATCAC